>PNJE01000098.1 GCA_002877915.1 Candidatus Aminicenantota bacterium | reverse complement strand
GCATTGATCCGCCCGGTGGCTTGATGGCTGGTTCTCCCTGCCAGTTCAACGATTTTGATAATGGGCTGATTATGTTTGTCAATGTGAAGGAATTCTGGTTGGATACCTCTGGCCATGCTTCCCTTGGAGGGAAAGCTTTAACCCCTGGTCAGAATGGCTACGTTGGTCAGCCAGGAATTCTCTATATGACCGATAACGGCATTCACCTACCGATTGCCCAGAACATCGAAAACCTCCAATTCGAATACAACGGCGATCTGAATAATGACGGCCTCCTTGACGGCTTCCAGCCTTGGGATAATAGCTGGACTTCTGATCAAATTATGAAAATTCGCCAGATAAGAATTATTGTAGTTGGGCGGACACCCAGCCGGTTCGTATCTGTCTCTGGAAAAGTTCCAGCTAATATTTATAACTATCGTCGGCCGACAATCTCTGACTCCCAGGGAAGTCTCACCGATGATTATCATCGCCGGTTTGTTCTGGAAACTGCGGCTAATGTCAGAAATCTTTCCCTTAATATTTATAATTCCGGGCAAAGATGAGTTTAAAAATGAGCAAGAAGGAAAAAATTAAAAATTTTTTAAAAGCCTTAACCGCCTGTGGGCCCCGGACGGCAAACTCAGGCTCGGGGATGATGGTAGTTATTCTGGTGCTGGCTTTTATGCTGACTGTAGGCGTGGCTGTGCTGACCGTCACCAGTTCCGGACCCAAAGTTTCAGCCATGATGCGCTATCAGGAAGAAGCTTTCAATGCGGCTGAGGCTGGTTTTGACGCCGCCAGGATGTCTCTCGAGGATTTCTTTGGCAATGGAGCGTGGGTTAACTTTAGCAACCATTATCTGACCGGGTTAACTCCTTATAGCTTAGATGTTGCTTTTATCGGTGGGGATCTTACTAAACCAAATCCTGGTTATTTTCGACGGCTGACAGACGAGCAAATTCTCAACCTAATTGATACTAACCATGATGGGATGCCTGACCTGACGGCGGCCAATGGGCAGGTGGTTTTTTTTGAAGAACCCTTTGTTTATGACCAGAGTGGCAAGCTTGATGAACGTTATCGTTACACCGTCTTCTTGATAGACGATGAAGCGGGGACGGGAGCGGCTTCAGATCCGACCGATTGCCTGATGGTTTGCATCGGGGTAGTTAGATCAGGTCCCAAAGTTACCGATAATATTCTGGCCACTTGCAGACTGGAAATAGAGATTGAAATGCCTCAGGCTGGAACCAACCCATAGTTGGCTGGGGATGATTGCCTAAAAGTGTTTTTTAAAAATAAAAAATGAAAGGCTCAGAAGCGAGGGCAAAATGAGGAAAAAATATTTATCAATTTCAAGCCTAATAATTTTAAGTCTAAGCTTAATAATACTTAAGTTTACCGGTCAGCAGGGACAGACCTGCGTTGAATATACTAATTCTTTCACTGAAAATTTCAGCACCAAGGATTATAAAGATGAGGATAAAACCCACATCAACTTAAAAAGCTGGCCTCCTGCCCCCGTCTTACTGAGTTATTTGGGAGCCAACTTTGACATTACTAAACCGGCAGGGATGGGTGGTCATATTTATATTTGCGCCGCGGCTGATTTTAATGGGGATGGTTATCCTGATTTGGTCGGCCTGGAACTAACTGGGCCTTCCGGCTCATATCAAGCTACCTCGCGCTTAGTAATCGCTTACAATATTTATCCAACCTCTGGCGGCTCGGATCAGATTTTTAAAATTGACACTGTAAATATCATAGATACCTTTAACACCTGGACCGGTCCGGCCAGTATTGTAGCCGGTGATTTTAACGGGGACGGATTAATTGACTTTTTCTTTGCTAAGAATTCAGCTGATGAGTTTGGCTATACCAATTTTGTAGCAGTAATGTATATAAATGTCGGTACTAAAACCAGCCCCAAGTTCAACCCGAGAAATATGTCTCCTAACCTTGACTTTACCAGTAAGTTCCAGGCAGCCGGCATTTATCTTAACTGGACAGCTAATCATTTTGCGGCCGTAGATATTGACAAAGACGGAGACTTAGATATTTTAGCTGCCAGTCAGGATAAAATTTTCTTAGCTCGAAATCCAGGCCCAACCAATTTTAACTTGGCCAGCTGGACTGTTGCCGAACTTAATTACGACCAGAGAACAGGATATAAAGCCCCTGTTCCCTTAGGCACAAACGGACAGAGTTATCCTGACCGAGGAACCTCGGCGGTAGCTGCCGGCGATTTTGATGGCGATGGCGATATTGATATTGTTTGTGGATCAGTCAATAACTGGCCTTTTCTGGTCTATTATCAAAATGATGGCACCGGTCATTTTCTCAGAAGCGAGATCCCTATCCCTATTTCCTCCTGTACCGGGACAGTTGCCCTGTGCGTGAGTGATTTTAAATTAGATGGCCGACCGGATATCTTCGGGGCCACCGACGCTTGGAATGCCGGCAATCAGGCCCATATGTGGATTTTTAAAAACCAGGGTCAGACGCCGACCACTACAACTATTACTGACCAATATGGCAATACAATTACCACTACTCTTTACGAAATGAACTGGAGCTTCTTATGCCTGAATCAATGCAACCCAATTATTCCACCTTATTATGATGTAGATATGACCACCATGCTGGACTATGACCAAGATGGTGATATGGATCTCATTCTGGCTGACGCTAATCATTCAGGAGATTACTATCTGGTAATTAATACCTTAGCTAATGTCTATGCTCTTCATGGAGAGGCAGTTTCTAAAACTATTTCTCAAAATCTTGATCCCCGCCAATATGCCATAACCAAAGTACAGATAACCAACCTGCAGCAGGGGGTAAGAGGCACAGCTACGGGCTTGTCGGTTTCTTATTATGTTTCTAATGACGGCGGCCAGAACTGGGAACTTTATCAGACTTTTACCGGAACAAATATCAAAAATTATGGGAGCCTGCCTGTCCACACTTTTGATCATTTCGGCGGAGACTTGAGGTGGAAAGCAGTGCTGGATGCCCCCAATGACAATATTACTGATTATCCGGGAGGAGCTTCTTACGATACGCCTTTAATCTACTCCATTACCTTCAATTACACTTACATTGAAAGGCGGGAATATTCCCGTTCGTCCGTGGCCACTGAAGTTATAGACCGGTTCGGAACGAATCATAAATTGATTATTGCCTCATCTTTTGTTTATCCTGGCTGGGAAGGCCATTTGCGAGCTTACGACGTAACTGGAATGACTGCTGTTCAAAACAGTTCTTCCACTTTGAGGACAGTCACTTCATCTGATCTGACTTCCGATACCGGCAGATGGATAGCCCAGGGAGTGGAACTTCTTTGGGACGCCGGAGAATTACTTAATTCTCGCAGCCCTGATTCAAGAACTATTTATGCTGGCTACCGAAGTAGCTCCAACAGCCCCTTAACCCGGATTGATTTTTCAATCAATAACTTAACCACTCTGGCCCCGCTCCTCCAGGATAAGCAAAATGATAATGCTGGTCTCATCCAGTTTATAAGAGGCCAGGACAGATACTGGAAGCTGGGCGACATCAACCATTCAACGCCCGTGGTAGTCGGACCACCGTCCGGAGACCCAATCATAATGGGAAGCGGCTATGCTGACTTCAAATCAGCCCTGAGTGACAGGAAAAAAGTCGTCTATGTTGGAGCCAATGATGGGATGATTCATTGCTTTGATGCCACCACCGGCGATGAACTCTGGGGCTATATCCCTTATAACCTCCTTGGTCGACTCAGGAATATGTACGCTTATGATTCAACCCTGAAAATTAGATACTATCAGCATGATGTCTATGTAGATAGTTCTCCCAGTGTATCCGATGTCTATATTAATGGCCAATGGAAAACAGTTTTAGTCTGTGGTCAAGGAGCAGGAAATGGCCAGGCTCCGACTTTAAATTTAGGCAAAAATCAGAGCTATGGCAATAAGAATACCTATTATTATTTTGCCTTGGATATCACCGATCCAGCAAACCCCCGGCCACTCTGGGAGTTTTATGGCAATCTAATATCTGGGCAAGGTCAACAGAACAAGATTTATTTCACCACTAATGGACAGACCTGGTCGGTCCCGGCCATTGGCAAAATTAACTTAAATGGCACCCCTACCTGGGTAGCTTTCATGGGTTCTGGCTACGCTGGGCCCGGGGATGAGGGCAACTCTGATTATATAGGAAATAGTTTTTGTGTCGTTAATATCGCTGACGGCAGTTTAATCAAATCTTACCAGATAGCCAACGTTGATTCTTCAAGTTCCAAAAATTCTGGTAATCCCTTTGCCGATATAAAAAATTCACTACCTGGTTCGCCCAGCACTATTGATACAGATAAAGATTCAAATTATTATATTAATTACGCCTATTTTGGTGACCTGGATGGCCGGCTATGGCGGCTGGATGTAAGTTCGGGAAATATTAATAGCTGGTCTCTAAAGGCTATTTATACCGACCGATGCCTCTATCCCATAATCACCAAGCCGGCGATTTATCTCGGTTATTCAACTACCGGTTCAAATTATCCCCGAGTATATTTCGGCACAGGGGGTGATGAACGCGCTCCGGCTGATCGGTTATATTCATTTGTGGCTCTCGTTGATGATGGTAAGACTACTGGAACTTCAGCGGTCGAGTGGTATGTGGGCGATCCTACCGAGACTGGTATCCCTTCAAACAAGAGCAGTGGAACTTTAACTGCTGGAGAAAAAGTCTGGGCTGACCCGGTCATTGCCAACTACATTGTCTACTTCAGCACCCTAAAGGGGAGCATTGAAGCGGCAGACCCCTGTCAGAACTTAAACGGTGAAGCCGGTCGACTCTATGCCCGTTACATTCAGCCAATGTATGGCCAGGCCATCGGCACCAGCGCGCTGAAAAATGCCCAGGGGCAAGCCACTGAATACTTAGCCCTGGCCAGCAAAGCCAGAACAGCGGTAACCGTAGGGGAAAGGGAAAGAGCCGGCGGCGGCTATAAGCAAGATGTTTATGTCCAGGAATATAATTCCACCATTGAAAAACTCGAACAACCGGTGGGTGCTTTGCTCCGCATCAAGTCCTGGAGAGAAATCTACCAGATAATAAGATAGGATTAAATAATTTTAATAATTTAAGCTAACTTTGGTTTTAATAAATTTGTTAGAGGACTCTTTTCAAATTCAAAAAAAGCACATCGGGTTCTGGTAATTTAGAGTGAAACCAAGAAGCCCCGTCTGGAAGAATGCCTCTCCTGGCAAAAATTACTTGCAGCAGCTTTTAACAATATGTATACTAATTCAAAGTTAAATTCCTTTTTTAGACAGCAGCCCGGGATTCTCGTCAGATTCTCTATTTTAGGCTAGCACGCTCCTATCAGCCCGCAAAATTGGCCACGAAATTAAAGAAAAAGATAAAGAACCCTTGAAATTCTACAACCAACAGACTCACTCTTTGATGGTTTATCTCCCATAACATCTTAGAAAGGCCAATGAGAATAAATTTCTTTAGCTGGCTATTGTTAGGTTAATCTGGTAAAATAACAAATTGAGAATCTAATTTAATAAGGACAGATATCCCAATTATGAAAATAAAATATTTAGATGGCCGGAGGATATATCTTGCTTTCCTGGCTGGAGGTAAAGCCATCCTCCAGGATTTTTCTTATCTCAATAAAATCAATGTATTCCCTGTCCCTGATGGCGATACCGGAACCAACCTGGCTTCCACCATGAAAGCCATTGCCGAGCAGGCCAGGCCTCACCGTTCAATTAAAGAATCGCTCCAGTCGATTTCAGAAGCGGCCCTTTCGGGAGCCAGGGGAAATTCTGGCTTGATATTTGCTCAGTTTATCTATGGCCTCAGCCAGGAACTCGGCAGCGAGCTTAGAATTTCCACCGCCCGTTTTGGAGAATCGGTCCGTAAGGCTGTCCGGTATGCTTATAATTCTCTGGCCTACCCCCAGGAAGGAACAATGCTGACCCTGATTCGCGAATGGGCCGAAGAAGTTTATCAAAATCGCCACCGTTTGACCGATTATCCCGAGCTTTTAGCCCATTCCTTGGAAAAAGCCAAGCAGACCTTGAAAGAGACGCCCAAAAAATTAGCTGTCCTCCGCCGGGCGGGAGTAGTTGATGCTGGAGCCAAAGGTTTCGTTGACTTTATCGAGGGAGTAGTCAGCTTTATCCGTCAGGGAAGCTTGAAAAATGTTTTTAACCGGGAACTTCTGAACATCGAATTTCAGGAAAAGCCCCATAAGATAGCCGAGAACATCACTCATCGTTATTGCACCGAGGCCCTCCTTACCGGAGAGAAATTAAACCTGGAAAGAATCAAGGAAATTGTCATCAAGTCGGGCAGCTCAGCCATCGTCGGCGGTTCAGACCGGAAAGTCCGTTTTCATGTTCACACCAACCACCCGGACGAGCTATTTTATGCCTTAAAAGAGCTGGGGACAATTACTCAGCCGAAGGCTGATGACATGAAACTGCAGGCTGACATAAGCCTCAGACCAAAAAGTCAGGTGGCTCTGGTAGTGGATTCTTCCTGTGATCTTCCGGCAGAAATTCTGGAAAAAAATCAAGTGGTAGTCATTCCCTTCCCTTTCAATATCGGCGAACATGTGTTCCTGGACAAATTAACCATTACCCCAGAAAAACTTTATGATCTGATGGAAAGAGAAGAAATTATGCCCCGGAGTTCCCAGCCTTCAAATAAGACCGTGGAAAACTGGCTATCTTATCTGAGCAGCTATTTTGATTCTATTTTGATCCTGACCATCTCGGGCGCGCTTTCTGGTTATTATAATTTGGTGAAAGCGGCTGCTCAAAAATTTCAGGATAAAAAGATAAGGGTGGTGGACAGCCGGCATTTATCTGGAACTTTCGGACTGGTGGTTCAGCGGTTGCTGGAAGAAAGGGACAAAAGCCAAAACCTTGACCAGCTGGCCGAAAAGGCACAAGAGCTGGCTGATAAGACTGAGCTCCTGGTTGATATCAGGACATTAAAATATATGGTCAAAGGCGGGCGGGTGAGCCCGGTAGAAGGGCTGTTGGCTAAATTGCTGAATATTAAACCAATTGTTACTCTGGATCAGGCTGGCAAAGCCGTGTCCGCGGGCCAATCATTCAGCCGGAAGCAAAATTTCAAAAAAATTCTCCGGATAGTGTCAAAAAAGCACTCAGAGCATCCAATTCATTCTTTTGCCATCGTCCATGTAAAAAACGAAGAACGAGCTGAAATCTATGCCCAAGAAATCGAGAAGATCTGTGGAAAACCGGTCAGTTATCTCATGGATGTTTCTCCGGTGGTTGGCGTTCATAACGGCCTGGGAGCGGTGGGCATTTGCTTATCATATGAATAAATTTTCATATATAATCTTTGGCCAATCTATTATTTAAGTTTGGTAAATTTTCTGGCTCCATTTATGATCCGCTCCTCAGTTCAGACTATTAATGGCCAATTCTCAGCCAAAGGGAAATTCAAGCCAAGGATACCTTCCTAATGATTACGCCTGCCTTTCCCCGAAGGTTAAGGTGCCAGGATGGTCAGAACATTCGAGTTCGCCTGGCCAGATATTAGGAAATTTTATCTATCTTTTGGATGATAATTGAACCAGGTTGCTCCACCCCTGGCTTATCAATTTAATAGGAGATTGAGTTATGGTAAGATAACTTTTGTCACTGAGGAGTTAAACCTCTGTTTCCCGGTCAGGACCGAAGAAGGCCATAATTCCGGAGAAAAAAGGGAGGCAAAAGTAATGACTCATAACTATTTTCTCTTAGGCGGAATAATAATTCTGCTATATATGACTTTTATCTATCTTTTGTCCTTAATAAAGAAGAACGCCGCCTTAGTTGACATTGCCTGGGGACTCGGCTTTATTTTGATTATCGTTACTTTTTACCTGATGAGCTGGCTCAATAATCATAAACTGCCCGGCGGACGCCAGCTACTAACTACTCTGATGATAACCGCCTGGGGCATACGTCTTTCCTGGCACATTTACCAAAGAAATAAGGGTCGGCCCGAGGATTACCGTTATGCGGCCTGGCGGCAGAACTGGGGTAAGAATTTCGCTCTCCGAAGCTACTTTCAGATTTTCCTGCTCCAGGGAATCTTTATGTTTTTAATAATTTTACCAGGTTTACTGATTATAAAAAGCCAAGTTACCGCCTGGAGTCTGTTGGATTCTATCGGGTTATTAATCTGGATAATGGGCTTCCTGTTTGAGGCCAAGGCTGATGAACAGCTTAAAAAGTTTAAACAAAACCCAGAAAACAAAGGGAAAATTATGCGCACCGGGCTCTGGCGTTATTCCCGCCATCCTAATTACTTTGGAGAATCAGTGATGTGGTGGGGAATTTTCATCCTCGGTCTGAACGCTCCCTCTGGTTGGATAGGAGTAATCAGTCCCCTGACGATAACTTTTCTTCTGCTTAAGGTCTCGGGTATCCCGCTCCTGGAGAAAAAATACCAGGGAAATCCAGAATTTGAAGCTTACAAGACGGCCACCAGCGCCTTTTTCCCCTGGCCACCCAAAAAACTCTCTTAATCAAAAATCAACCTGAGTCTCTTGGTTAATTAATAATTTTTCGGCATTTTAAAAAAAGCTAAAAGTATTGACTTCTGCCTTCAGACGAAGCTAACCTGAAACTCCAGCCAAGTAATTTTCTAACTGTTCAGCTCCCTTCCTCTTTTCCTGGAAAGATAATTTAAACAGCTATCTTTCAGCCTTCTTTCCTTCCAAAATAAAAGCAAAGTTTTTTAGAGATATTTGATTTACAAAAAGAGTTCCATCCCAGTTTAGCGAAATAGCCAGCGATAAAGCAGGCTGACCACCAGCCCACCCCAGGCTCCCAGAACCGGGCCCCAGAATATTTCTAACCGGGTCAACCTGAAACTCCAGTCCTTCATCAGAGCATAATTGGTCAGACCGTAGACACTAATAGCCAAAAGTCCAACCAGCAATCCGACCAGCACCGAGATTTTAAGATTCTCTGGTTTACAGAGAAGAACCAGCAGGATTAAGGAAGAAATTAGAACGAACTGGGCCAAAAAACCGTAAAACTTTCGGAAAACAATCCGATCCTTCTCCACCAGAGCTAAAACTTTAAAATCTTCCTTGTAGGCTCGGCCAAAAATCAGGAAATGCCAGACCGCATCGGCCAGGCTGAAAAGAATCAGAGTCAAAAGCCACAGCAAAATAAATTTTAGGACAGCGTTCATTTGAATCTCCCTCTCCACCAAATTATTTTTTATTATATGGTATTTAAGAAGGCAAGGCAAAAAAGTGCCAAAAACAGGTTTTAGTCCTCAGGCTATCATTTTCTATCAATCTGGCGCTATTTATCAAATTTGCCCCGATAATCTCTTTAATTTCTTCTTCGTTCCTCCCGAATCTTATTTTCTTTCTTTGAACATTCTTCTATCTTCCTTTTTAGACTCTAAGGCAAAATTAAAACTTTGGCCCTGCCTATTACTATTGGCTTAAGCTTAATGTATACTGAAATAGTAGGACTTTTTAACATTGGGAGAAATTTGATGCTTAAAATATATCAGAAAATGCTGATTCTGGGCCTCAGCCTGCTTCTGACCTGGGCTGGCTGGAAGGGGCTGAATGCGCTTTTTTATCAGGGAACAGCCTCGAGCTTGAATCAGGCTAACAAAGGACAGACTATGAGAAAAATAAATAAATCTTTTGAAGAATGGAAAAAAGAGCTGACTCCCGAACAATTCCGGGTAATGTTTCAGAAAGGCACCGAGCCGGCTTTCTCCGGCAAATATAATGATTTCTGGGAAGAAGGAATTTATTTCTGTGCCGCCTGTGGCACCCCCCTGTTCCAGTCAGCCGATAAATATGACCACCACACTGGCTGGCCGAGTTTCAAAGAATCATTTTCCGAAGCCAACCTGGAGTATAGAGATGATTTTTCTTTAGGAACCCACCGGATTGAAGTCAGCTGTGCGGTTTGCGGAGCCCATTTAGGACATCTCTTTTACGATGGACCGGCTCCGAGTGGCAAGCACTATTGCCTTAATTCAGTGGCCTTAAATTTTAAGCCAATGGCCGAAGCCAAAAAAGAAATTCCCCAAGTAGCTACCTTAGCCGCCGGCTGCTTCTGGAGAGTGGAATATCAGCTGAGCCAGATAGAAGGGGTTATTTCCACAGTAGTAGGGTATGCTGGGGGGTCTAAACCAAACCCAACTTATCAACAGGTAAGCAGCGGAAAGACCGGCCACGCCGAAGCTGTCCAGGTAGTTTTTGATCCTAAGGTTATTACCTACGAGCAATTAATTAGAAAATTCTTTGAGCTCCACGACCCGACCCAGCTCAACCGTCAGGGGCTGGATGTTGGGACAAATTACCGCTCAGCCATTTTCTATTACGACGAGGAACAAAGAAAAACGGCCGAAAAGGTTAAAGAAGAGCTACAAGTTAGCGGCCGTTATAAAAAGAAAATAGTTACCGAAATTGTTCCTTTTAAAAATTTTTATCGAGCTGAAGAATACCATCAAAAATATTACCAGAAAAATATCCGCTGACGAGGCTCGGTCGTCGGGTTTATTCTATAATTTTTATTTGCTCCGGGCCTTCGACGATAATTTCAGGCTTTCCCTGATAATCCCTTATCTGTCCATACACCCGAATTTCCTTATTAAGATAGTAGCTTTCCGGAGGATTAGGAAACCGGTCAAAAGAGCTGGCAAAGATTACCACCGTAAAATATCTCTTCCAGTTGCGATGGAAATTTAAAAAACAGGCTTTACCTGTATTGTTGGCCGCAATTACCTTTCCCCTAACCCAGACTGTCTGCCCATAATAATCAGCCGCTTCTTCCCAGGAAATTTCCTTGATGACTTTATCGGCCGATTCATTGTTCCCTGACTGAGTGGAAACACGATGCCCGGAACCAGTATTTCGAGCACCAGAAGTACTGGACTGGCCTTCTGTTATTGTCCTGGGGCTAATGGCCGAGCTTTCTCCTAAATCCATCAACTGGATTTGACGAGAAGAACTCAGGATTATTTCCAGCCTTCCTTTATAAGTAACTATCCGGCCTCTGGCTCTGACTTTTTTATTAAGATAATATTTCTCCGGCTGTGGCGGAAACTGGGAGAAATTGGAAGCAAAAATAACCAGGCTTAGATTATTTCGGTAGTCAGGGTTAAAATTTAGAAAACAGGCCTGACCTGAATTATGGGTAGCCACAATCAGTCCTTCAACCGTGACGGTCTGGCCCACGTATTCAGGGGCCTGCTGCCAGGAAATAACTTTTTCTGGAGGAAGAGCCAGCCCAAGGCCAAAGACGATAAGTGCTGAAAATAATAGCCCGCTAAACTTTCTAACTTTGCTTTTGGACATTTTTCTCATTTCTTTTTCCCTCCTGGGGCAACCTAAGCCAGCCATTTTCCAGCAGGACTTTTTCTAAATCTCGATCAGAAAATTCATTCGTCCATTGCCTCAGGTTGAGCAGTTCTTTCGGCAGTTCTTCGGTCTTGAGTCTCAAGCGGACATAATTTTTGTACCTGATTGCCCACCAATTATTCGATAGCTCATAAATTTCATAAGGGACGGTTTTTTGAGTTAGCACCCAATTAAACTCATCCATTCCTCGATTGGCCCAGAGCCCCAGGCCTTGGGCGCTGGCTTCGGCTTCTAATTTCTGGTAGCGGAGCAGGTATTTAAAAGGAAATCGGGTATAAGCAAAACCATAACCCTGGCGAATGATTTCTTCATTGAGGCAGCGACCATCTTCCAGATAAACATAGGCTAAGGTGCGTCCATATTTATCGGTTCTTTCCTGATCATATTCAATCCGGACCGGTCGTCCGTCAACCAGATGACGAACAAATTCAGAAGCTTCTCGAGCATAATACTGAACCGGCTTTAGCGGATGATAAAGTTCCGGTGTATCCACGCCGATCAATCTAATCTCACCCACCGATTCTACATCCAAGGTATCCCCGTCCACCACTCGCTGCACCCGGTGATATCCGGGTCGCCAGTCGGAATTATGATTCAGAAAAGCCCAAAGCGAAGTAAAATGGAAAAACAAAAGTAATAAAAGCAAAAGGGATAACCGGGAGGCTGATAATAAAATTCCTTTGGTTAGCGTTAGAAAATTTTTCTGGGAAAAAATTTCATCATCTATTAGTGGCCTGTTTTTTTTCATTTTTTTGCTCCGGCTTAGGCTACAAAATTTTACTTTTTGAACTTAGGCTTAATTTAAAAACTCAATAAATTAAAGCTAAACCAGAGCCGGGCTAAATGTCAAATTTTTAATCTTTTCTTAAGAAAAAAACAAGATAATCAAAGAGTGGAAAAATAAAGAGTACGCCTGGCGCGATTCGAACGCGCGACCTACGGATCCGGAGTCCGTCGCTCTATCCAGCTGAGCTACAGGCGCACTGTTTTATTTATAGCTGATTTCAGAAACATTAGCAAGAAGCTTCCAGCTATGAAAACAAAAGCTTTAACTGACCAGAATATAGCCAGTATATAGAAAGAGAATGACCGCGCCATAAAAGCAGAAACAAGCTACTCTATGAACAGATCTAATCCTAAGCTTGGGTTTATCATTTTTTGGTTAGCTTCTTTGTGTTTCTGAAACGAGCTTTTTTAAATTTCTAATCTAATCATTTAATATCTTTAATAGGATCATTTAATTCTCGGCTGAGAGAAAATAATGATTTTAGGGACGTCGGCTACATAGTTTGAGTTTTCTATTTAAAAATTTTAGTAAATCTAAACAGGCGTTGATCACTCACTGCCCGAGGAGAGCGCCTCAGCCAGAATCTGGGCCACGTCCAGCACCTGGATATTTTCAACCCCTTTGTCCCTGAGGCCATCCTGAATCATGGTCAAGCAGAAGGGGCAAGCAGTGGCTATCAATTCGCTCTGACTCTTAATTATTTCTTCAACCCGGAGGTGATTGACATGCTGCCCAGGTTTTTCTTCCAGCCACATTAGTCCGCCTCCCGCTCCACAGCAAAAGCTGTGTTCTCGTGAGTTCTTTAATTCTTTCAGCCTGCCACCCAGGGTTTTGCTCAACACCTGCCTTGGTTCTGAAAAAAGTCCATTGTGCCGCCCGTAATAGCAGGCATCGTGATAAGTATACCCTTTGTTTTTACCGACCGTCTTTATGGACAGCTTATTTTCGGACAAGAGAGCAGCCAAAAATTCCAGGTGGGAGATAATCTTGATAGACATTAAAACCTTCTTTTCTTCTTCGCTGAAAATGCCCAAAAGGTCAATAAGTGAAGGGTATTCGTTTTTCAGGGTATTATAGCCATGGGGACAAAATGTTATGATTTTTTTCACCCGATATTTAGATAGGGTTTTAAGGTTCTCTCCAGCCAAATTCTGGAAAAGATATTCATTTCCTAATCGGCGGACTGAATCTCCACAGCATTTTTCCTCATTCCCCAGAATAGCAAAATCTACCCCGGCTGCTTCCAGCACCTTAACCATCGCCCGGGCTATTTTCCGACCCTGCTCCTCATAGGAGCCAAAGCATCCTATCCACAGCAAATATTCAGCCTCCGGGGCTTCGGCTATGGTTTTTATTTTTAGATCCTTCGCCCAATCAATCTTGCTGGCCGCCGGCAGCCCCCAAGGATTTGACTGGGTCTCGATATTATGAAACAGGCCGCGAAGAACTAAGTTCTGGCGCATTTCAATTAATTTGGCTGGATGTTCAATTTCAAACGGACACACATGCAGGCAAGCCCCACAGGTAGTACAAGCCCAGATTTCTTCCTCTTTAAAAATCTCGGGCACCAAAGGTGGTAATTCTTCAGCTTTTTTCCTCCAGATAGCTGGGTAAGAAGAAAGCAGATGTTTCTCCAGATGGTAGATAATCATTTTGGGTGACAGAGCCTTGCCGCTAATAAAAGCCGGACAGACGTCCTGGCAGCGACCGCACTCGACACAGGCAAAAGAATCCAGGGCATCTTTCCAGGTAAAATCGGTGGCTTTTTCCGCCCCAAAATTTTCGGCCGTTTCCAAATTAATCGGCTTGATAAAGCCAGAAGGCTGGGATTTTCTAAAAAACAGGTTAACCGGACCGGCAAAAAGATGAAAATATTTCGAGTGAGGCACATAAACAATAAAAGAAAAAACAGCTAAGGTATGTAACCAATAGGAAATTTTCAGGTTGGTCGAAAGGGCGGAAGCTGAAAGTGACCATAAGCCGAGTTTAGCGGCTAAAAACTTACTGAGCCAGGCCCAGCGAGCTTCTCCAGGATGATTGGCCACTACCATGGCTTCATAATAAAGGTAGGTTACGGTGGCTAAAAAAATGAACAGATAAATTAAGGCTGAATCAACAGCGGAAGTATTATAAGCTCGGGGTCGGAGAACAAAACGTTTAAAAGCAAAAAAGAGAATCCCGACCAGTACAGTTATGGCAAAAAGATCAACCGAGGCTGAAAAAATCAGGCCAAATTTTGAAGACCCAAATAAATAAAATCCGCCCACGTAGCCTTCAATGACATGATTAAGGGTCATGGTATCAAAAGCTAAGGCCCCATAAAATATCAATACATGAGCCAGACCAGTAAATTTTCTCTCATTTTTCAAGGTGCACAGCTGAAGGATAACCTTAAAAAAGGTGTAGAAAAAACGTTTTAGGAGCGAATCAAAGCGATTTTCATATTGACAAGAAATGATAATCCAGAAACGTTTTAAAATTGGGATAAAAAAAGCTAAGCCAGTCGCCAAAACCATGAGGAGCAAAATTATTTTTTCCAGCCCGGAAAGCACTTGCCGCCTCCAAAATAAATTTCTCTTAAGATTTTAGTCATTTTTCAGCTTATTTCTACTCTTTTCGTCAAATAAAAAATAGCTCAAGACGATTTTTGGTCTGAAAAAATGAGATTAAAAGCTAAAAAATTAAATCTCCGACCTTTAATTGAAATTAAAAACCGGCCATGTCAAGATTTGTTCGCAATTTGGCCATTGTAATCTCTCCATTTTAAGCCTTAGTTAGCTGACTGGGCCAGCGAACGTTCTAACACCTGGCTGAACCTCTCTGGCTTGATGTAGGCATACTCATTGGCCCAGTCTTCGGTGTATTCCATAAGGTAAGAGGCAATG
>PNJE01000159.1 GCA_002877915.1 Candidatus Aminicenantota bacterium | reverse complement strand
GAAAGCCCCTGCTTGCCTGCTGGAATCGGTCCTTCAAGCTCGAGGGCTAACGGCTCATGCTCTGGCAAAATAGCCAGCTTATCCAAGCATTGTCTAATTATCTTGATTGCTTCATAGATTTCTTTTAGCCTGACCACCAAGGTCCCCCAAACATCGCCACTCTCTACCACCGGGACATCAAACTTCAGCTCGTCGTAAGCGGCATAGGGATGGTCGCGGCGCACATCGATGTCCAGCCCACGAGCCCTAACTACTGGGCCAACCAGGTTCCACTTAATCGCATCTTCTTTTGAAAGATAACCCACGCCTTTGGTTCTTTTATGAATAGTCTTATCTTTGATGATGGCTTTTTCCAGCGTGAGGGTTTCTTTTTCCACTTCTTGCAGCACTCGGCGAATGTCTTCTGCTTTCTCTTTGGTGATGTTTCTGCGGACGCCGCCGATGATCACCATGCCGTAAGTCTTGCGGTTCCCAGTCAGCCTCTCCGCCAGCCACATGATCTTTTCTCTGATTCTCCAAGCTTGCATGAACACAGTGTCAAAGCCGATCAGGTGTCCGGCGACCCCAAGCCACAGTAGGTGCGAATGAAGTCTTTCCAGCTCCAGCATCACCACTCGGATGAATTCTGCTCGGCGTGATATTTTAAGAGAAGCAGCTGCTTCCACTGCCTGAGCATAGTTCGTGGAATGAACCGAACCGCAAATGCCGCAGATTCTTTCTGCCACAAATGGCACATCATTATAAGTCAGCTCAGTCTGGCCTAATTTTTCAATTCCGCGGTGGGTCATAAAGCCCCGGTATTCACAGCCTTTAATGTCTTCCCCGTCGACATAAACCGAAAAATGCGCTGGTTCATGAAGGCTCGAATGAAAAGGCCCAAAGGGAATGACCGAAGTTCCGGCTGGGGCCTGGTCCAAGCGGAAGGCTACTTCTTCGGCCGCCGGCGGCATCAGGTCGTGCGGCACATCTTTCCTTAAAGGATATATTCCTTCAGGCCAATCATCAGACAACACCAAGCGTTTGAGGTTGGGATGGCCCTTAAAATTTAAACCGAGCAGGTCGCGGTATTCCCGCTCCGACCAGCCGGCGCCCGGCACCATCGGTGTTATGGAGTCAAATTCTGGCTCCTCTTCTGGCGTAAAGGTGCGCAAGGCTACCAGAAGGCCATCACCGTCAAAAGCAAAAGTATGAAGCAGGGCAAACCTCTGCTGATTTTTTCTGTCATCATAAGCAATGCCGACCTGATAGCGCCCGTCCTGCTCCAGCAGAAGTTTAACCGCCGGCCGAAGAGCCTGTTTCTTGAGGTCAACAAACAAGCGGTTGGCTGGGGATGATTCTTCCCCTAAAAAATCAGTTCCAAATCTACTTTTTAAAAGCTCAACTAAATATTCTTTTTTGCTCATTAGCCAACCTCTTTTTTGAGTTGGACGATTTCCGCAGCTTCATCCTCAACCACTTGGTTTGAATTCCCTCCCGTCCACCAGAAAAATTTCTTGAGGTCAGAAAACATGTTGCGGTCAGCATAAACGTTGTCTTGGTTAAGGTCCTGGTAGCCGCACAGCCAGGCTGGCACCTCAATTTCAGTCGCCCCGGCTGACTGCCGCAGAACTCGGCTGAGGATGATTAAGGCTATCATCAACAAAAGAACGACCAGCGGTGAGACCGCGGCCAACATTTTTTGACTATCGAAGATGTTTAAGTCAAACAAATGGCCTGAAAGATAGCTCTGATGGCCATCGGCCAGCAGGAAACCGGGGCTAAGGCTTAAACCTTGGCTTATAAGCTTCACATAAGCCATCGGCAGAAAGGCCTGGCTCAAGCAGACCAAAGCCAGGAAAATTCCGGCCCCCAACATGGGAGCGGGAACTTCTCTTGCTTTTCTGTTTAACTTCCAGTTAGCCCCGGCCGAGGTGAAAGTCAGCCCGAAGAATTTCACGTAGCAGGCTAAGGTAAAAGCCGCGGTAAACAAGGCGATTATGCCGCTCCAGGTCATAAGCAAGTTGTTCCGCCCGGCTAAAAAATTTCCGGAAATCATCAACCATTTGCTGACAAATCCGCTGGAAGCCGGCATGCCAGCAATTGAATAAGAAGCCAGAGCCACCAGAAGACCAGTGGTAGGCATAACCGCCAGCAGCCCACCCAGCCGGTTTAAATCCCTCGTGCGAGTTGAATAAAGCAGGTTCCCGCCGGTCAGGAAAAGCAGACCCTTGAATATTCCATGATTAAGGCTGTGGTATATCGCCCCGATAAAAATCACCAAGGCCAGTGACTGCCCAGCGGCCGAACCAGAACTGGCAGCCAGCAGGCTGCTGCCTAAGGCAAAGATGATGTAACCAACTTGGCCTATCGAGCTATAGGCCAGCAATTTAAGATAATCGCTTTGCTTTATCGCTTGAACCGTACCGACGAAAAGCGTGATGGTCCCGGCTATCAACAGAGCTTTACCCCAGGCCGCGGCGCTAAAATTCGGCGAGTCACTTTTGGTCAAGAAGAAGAAAATTCGCACGAGCCCAAACACCCCCGTCTTTTCCAGGATTCCAGCCAGAAGGGCAGAAACTGAAGGGTTAGCTGTAGAATAAGTTTTAGGAATCCAGAGTTGCCCGAGGGGGAAAATTCCAGTCTTCAGCCCAAAGCCCAGAAGAAGCAGGGCAAAAAATAAAAGGCTTGGCAGTTGGCTGCTTGCGGCCAGTTTTTGCCCAATTTCCATAAGCGGCTCACCGAATTTATAGCCTTTAATCAAAAATGGTGCGGAGACGACCATCAGCCACGCAGTTTGCATAAAAATAAGGTAGATAAGGGCTGGCCGAGCTGATAATTTAAGAGGGCGACCCCGTCTGACCAGTAAATATGACGACCAAGCCATAATCTGCCAGGCCACGGTGAAACCCAGTCCCAGGTCATCCACAGTTAAGAGTCCAGTCAAGCCGGCAATAAACCAGGGAAAAACAAGATAAAATTTCCAGTGAGCTACCTGGCAAATTTCCTTATTAAAGCTAACTGAAAAAACCGCTGAACTCAAAGTAAGAACGGCCAGGAGCATTAAAAACAGGCTGGACAGCCCGTCAATTAGCACTGGAATCTTCAACGCAAAAAATTTTATTTCAAATTCCAGCGGATGATAAAGCCGCCAGAGAACTTGAGCCGCCAGCCATATCAACAGCAAAGAGCTCAGGGAGATGAGCACTGTGCCGCTCCATCTCGTAAGCTCATCATTCTTTTTAAATATTAAAGATAGCAAGGATGAAGCCGCTAAAAGCGACAAGCTTAACCAAAAAAGCCAGACTGGTGACATCAGGTTTTCTCCATTTTTCGAGCACGATGCTTTTTTCTTGGTTTTTTGCGCAAGTCATTTTCCGAGGGGTTTATTTTTTCAGAAAGCAGGTCACTGACCAACTCGACCAATTCCTCAGCCGTCTGGAGAACAATTGGACTCATTGGCCGGCCGAATTCGGTAGTTTCAGGGACAATCCCAAGGATAAAAACTTTTTTGCCAGTTTCTTCGATTACCCGGGCTGTGAGTTTTAAAGACATTCGGTGAGTCGAAGCTATCTCGCCAATTTCATCAAATGCTTCCAATGGACCAAAAACTACCGCGCCAGGTGGTGCATCCACAATTACCGCATCGACAAAAATTACATAATCAGCTTCTTTTCTGGAAATGGGAAAGGCAAAATTTTCCGGCACGTCTTCGACAGCCAGAAAATGGTCTTCGGGCAACAGATTCTTTTCCCTTAATTTATTTATAAAATAAGGGCCAAAGCCATCGTCACCACGAAGGGCGTTACCGATGCCGGCAAAGATAGTCTTCTGCCCAACCACTTCTTTAAGCAGGTCAATAGCTTCCATGTTAAATCTGTTCTCCTAAGGTTTTAATCTGCTTGTATGTATAAACCGGGCCATCCACACAAACCAGCGTCCGGCCAATAGCACAATGTTGACACTTGCCGATACCGCATTTCATGTGCCGCTCGAGTGTTGAATAGATTTTATCTTCTTTTATACCTTTTAACTTCAATTCTTTGATCACCGAATTAAACATAACTGGCGGGCCGCAAACAAAAGCCACCGTGTTGTCGGCCGGAAGGAGGAGCTTAGCTACCAACTGATTGACAAACCCGACTTCCCCGGTCCAGTCCGGTTCTGGTCGGTCAATGGTGAAGTATGTTTCAAAATTTTCCGTCGCTTTCCATTCGCGGATAGACTCTTTGTACATCAAGTCTTTGGAACTCCTGGCGCCGTACACCAGTATTACCCGGCCAAATTCTGGACGATGCTGCAGCACGTGGACAATGGAAGAGCGCAGAGGTATAAGACCGATTCCTCCGGCTACGTAAATAATGTTTCTGCCTTTTATCTCTTCAAAAGGGAAGCCGTTGCCGAACGGACCGCGAACACCAATTTTATCTCCGGGTTGAAGCTGGTGAAGCGCGGCCGTAACTTTTCCCACTCGTCTGACAGATATATGCTTGCGGTCATTTTCGGGGCTAAAAGGCAACGAAACGGCAAATTCGCCAGCCCCAAAAACCGTGCACATAATAAATTGACCAGAGCGAATTTTAAAAGCCTGCTCGATTTCCAGACGGTCAAAATGGAAGTAAAAGGTCTTTACTTCATCTATTTCATCCCTTATCTCGACCACAGTCGCTATTTCGGGCACAGTAACAATGGGCACCAGATTTCCTTCCATCGTCAATCTCCAGTTATTTCTCTTCTGATATAAGTTACGACGTTAGGTAGGCCGATGTCTCCTGGGCAGACCCTGGCACAACGGCCACAGCCGACACAGCCTGGACGCAGATATTTCTTAGACTGGGAATAAGACAACTTGCAGAAGAAGCGCTTGTTTCTCCTGTCTTCCACCGGTTTGCGGGGGTTATGGTCACCGGCCATCTTGGTGTAGCCTTCAAAGGAGCAGGAATCCCAGGTGCGGATGCGGTCAGTCGTTCCGTCGAGACGGTTGACGTCTTCCACGTTGAAGCAAGAACAGGTTGGGCAAACAAAAGAACAGGCTCCGCACTCAAAGCACTGATTACCGATGTATTCCCACACTTCAGGTTTGATAAAGCCAGTGGTCAGGCGGTTGGTTGCCCGAGAAATCCAGGCTTTGTTTTCAAGAGCAAAGGCGTCGAAAGAAGAAACTGATTCATCCACCACCTTCTTTTTAAGCTCCGCCGCTTCTTCTCCAGCCTCCTTGAGGCCAAGCTCCTCCACCAAGTTCTGCCCTTTCTTGGAACCAACTTCCACTAAGTAGCGGTCGCCCACTCGAGTTAAATCCAGGTCAAAACCTTCCTTGGCCGAAGGACCACTATCTGTGCAAACACAAAAACACTGTGGAAAGGGGCGGACGCAGGTGTTGGAAATCAAGAAAAGTTTTTTTCGGTGTTCAAGGTAAACTTCATCCACAAACTCCTGGCCGAGGAAAAACCGGTCCAGGCAAAGAATTCCGGTAAGGTCGCAAGACCGCAGCCCGACTAATGCTTTGGGCTTCAGGTGGCTTAACTTCTCGATGGCCACTTGTTTTGACTGCCGGTCATAGCGGTACCTCAGAATTTCCTCATAATGCGGAAAAAGGATGTACTTGGGCGGGTTGTAGGGAATTGGTGCTTCCAAATCGAGTTCCAGCGGATTAGCCAGACGGTCAAAGATAACCTCGTTTGAAACTTTGTCCCGGCGCGGGCCAAAAAGTTCGTAACTTTCAGTGAGTTTTTTCACTAAATTATCTAATTGATGTCGTTCAAGCCAGTACATCTTTTACCCCGCTTTCTCCAGCCGCACTGGCAGGAAAAATTCTTCGTTTTTTTCCAGCTCGGCTACCTGACGAAGGAGAAACTCAGGAATCATATCTTCTATAAAATAAGGTACATAAAGCTGTCCAGGAAGCACGTCAGGCGAAATCCTAACCGCCAGAATCATCTCGGCCGATTCCGAAATTATTCGTACCAACTGTTTTTCCCGCAGCTGCAGCCGCCGGGCATCTTCCTCTGAGATTTCTACAAAACCTTTCGGGTAAAGCAACAACAGAGCGTTGTATTCCCTTTTCGGGATAAAGGTTCTCTTCATCAACGAATTCTGGTGCCAAAAATAATTGCTGCGTCCGACAGTTAGCTTAAAAGGAAAATCGGCCTTTTGTTCGGCCAGCGCCTGAGGCTGAGGCCGCACGTTCTCGTCGAGGACAAAACGAAATTTATTGCCCGCTTCATCCAGCATAAGATAATCCGTCCCTTGCGGATGTTTTTCATCACAGGGCCATTTGAGGCCCAGGTGAGAATCGAGCTGGGCGTAGGTAAGCCCTGAATACTGAGGTACTACCTTAGCTATTTCCGAGAATATCTCTTCAGCTGTATGATATTTCCAGTCGTGGCCCAAAGCCCGGGCCAGCTCGGTCAGGTTTTTCCAGAGCGGCCTCACTTCGGACGGTGGGTCAACTTTCTTCCGGTTTAGCTGCACTCGCCGCTCAGCGTTAGTGTAGGTGCCCTCTGCTTCAGCATAACTTGGCCTGGGAATTATCACCTGAGCCAGGCTGGCAAAGTTGTTGTGGTAAGCACCAAAATAAACCACCAGCTCCAGCTCTTTAATCCGGTTTACATTCCTGATTATTTCCTCATCGTGGTCCACGACCACCAAAGCTCGTAATGACTTATTTTCAGCCAGGCAAGCACTAACGCTCTGACCAGGCTTCCGGCTGAGCGGGGTCTGCCAGAGTTCTTCAAGCTTCTTGACATTCTTTTCCTCAGAAGCGTCTAAGTATCCAGGCAGGAACACGGGGGAAAGCCCCAGGTCATAGCTTCCAAGTAGGTTGCTAATACCGGTAACTGGAATTATACCCCCTGCGCCCTGGCCCAGTTTTCCGGCAAAAAGCATCAAATTGAACAAGGCTGACATCGTCTTCCGGTCGAGGCTTTGAACGCCAGTGGGATAAAAAGCATAGGTCAACTTCGACTCATAAAATTTCCGAGCAACTTCCGTCAGGATTTCTAGAGAAAGGCCGGTCCTGGCCACCACCTCTCCCAGGTCTACCTGTTCGAGCTTTTTGAAGAAAGCCTCAAAATTTTCAGTGCATTTTTCCAGATAATCGGCTTGAAACTTTTTTTCTTCATAAAGTATTCGGGTGAGACCTTCGAAAACCAGAGAGAAAGTCCCTGGCACTGGTCTCAGATGAACCTGGCTCAGCCTGGCCATCTGGGTTTTCCGGGGCGAAACAGTGACCACCAACGCCCCGGCTCTTCTGGCGCGGTGGATTTCACTGGCAATAATCGGGTTTTGTTTGGTCAGGTCACCCCCAGCCACCAAGATAAAATCCGCCTGCTTTAACTTACTTAAAGAACCTGTGGCCGCGGGCCAGCCGCCGCCCGCCAGAAGCACCTTGGCACTTTCTTCCTGCCCGGCATCAGAGGATAGGCTCAGGTTGTTGCTCTTGACGACCGCTCGGGCAAACTTGCCAAATAGATAATTATCTTCGTTAGAAGCTCGGGGAGAAGCTAAGAAGGCCACTTCCTCGCCGCCCAGCTTCCGAAACCTTTCCGCTGTATAACTTATGGCCTGTTCCAGCAGCACCAGCCGAAGCTCGCCGTTTTCCCTGATAAAAGCGCTGGTGATTCTTTCTTCAGTCTGCAAGAGTTCATGAATATGCCAGCCGCGCACGCACAAACGGCCCTGACTGAGCGGATGTCCAGGCAAAGGATAGACTCCCCGGACCCGACCTTCTTCTACCTGAAGAAGATGGCCGCAACCGGTTCCGCAGAAATTGCAGACAGCTCGCTCATAAGGCACTTTTCTCTCCTCTATTTTTCACTTTCGGAGAAGTTAAATTTTTTCTCCCCTGTCAATTAAAGTGAAAAATATCAGAAAAAAACTATCTTGTAAACAGTTTTATCCGGCCCGGGAGATTAATACCTTCAACAGATAGGTAATGTTTAACAACGTGGTTAGCCCGCCCAGAAATCTTTCCTTGACCATGCCCTTGGGCAGCTCATCCACTGTGCTTTTAATTTCAGTTAGCGACCCCTGAAGCAGCCCAAAATATTCTTGAATTTTTTCTCCATAAGTAGAGCATCTAAAAGATTCAAGCAAGCCAGCAACAAGCTCTGGTTTTTCAAAAGCTTGTCTGAAAAAGTTTTTTGCCTCCCCCGGAAGATTAGCCAGAGCTTTTTCCATCAGACAGAAGCGAGTCAACCGGTAACCTAACCTGACTTCTTCCAGGTTCCGCTCGACAAACCTTTCTGGATAGCGCTCAAAATAAGCTTGGCCGAGGGCTAAAAGATCATCTACCGTTAAAGGGAAATTACCGTTTAGGCTCCTGACCTCGGTAAAGAAATCTTCCAGGTCAGCAGTTGAGCGGAAGATATCGGCCAAGATTCTACACATGTTAAGATTTCTCGAAAAGAGAAGGCCGATTTTAAGCTTTTGGCCGGTGTTTTTCCAGCACACTCAGCAAGAGCTCGAAATTAACGGGCTTCTGAAAAACCCCATTAAATCCGAGGTCATCAAGGCCAATGGTTCTGGCTGTGGCCTCGCCAATGGTGCTTAGAAGAAAGACTGGAAGCTCGGGATTATCTTTTTTAATTACACCCGCTACCTTAGCTCCAGCATCAATGTCTTCCATCATCATATCACAAAGAACCAGATCCGGATGCACTTTCCGAAAAAGCTCCAGACCTTCTTTACCACTCAAAGCAGTGAAGACCTCATACCCGTTCGCCTCGAGGATAGCTTTCACTGAAACACAGATAGCCGGATCATCATCTATTACCAGAATTTTTGTTTTACCTGACATCGGTTCCTCCTGAAATTATTAGAATTATTTATAACATACTGAACAGCTTTTATAAAGCCTCAGTCTATTTTTCAGTAGTTTATGATTTGCCTGTAGTTTATCCTCACTCTCAGCCGTTATTGTGTTACCAAGCCATTCCCTTTTTGTCTTGGCTGATAGGAAAAACTTAAATAATTTTTCAAGTTTTTTTCGAATTATTTTTGGGAAAGACAGAGAAAGCAATTTTCCCAAAAGATATTGTTTGGCCGGTTGTTGCTAAATCTATTTAACTGGCTAAACATCATCTTGCCGAGACAGCTAAGGTTCTTGTAATTTAGAATTTTAGCGACTAACCATTTGGCCTCAAGTTCCAACGCCCCTCAGATATTTCTTCCATCAGTCCCGCCTTAAATACCGGATGAGCCTTTTTATAGCATTGTCACCCCATTGGTCTTCGCTGTGCTCCCCCTTAAATTTAAGGCTTTATGTCAAGAAAGCTCAGCCGGCCAGGCCAATATGATTTCTCGATTATAAGATAAATCGAGCTTTTTGATATTTCGGGCATAAAAAAATGGCGGGGCCGACGAGGCTCGAACTCGCGACCTCCGGCGTGACAGGCCGGCGTTCTAACCAGCTGAACTACGACCCCGCTCGAGGCGGATAAATTATAAACAAAGACCGGCGGAGTTGCAAGAGGGCGAATTACCTCATTAAAAATCTACCTAAAAATGATTCATTACCTCACGAGAAAATCTACATGAAAATGGATTGATTTTGGCTCTCTTAAAGTCCGAAAAAAATAATGTAAACTGGGGGTTAATTTTGAGCCAGAAAAAGCAAGGTGCTTAGATTTAGACTGTTGGGGATATTAGTTAGCTCAAAAGGCAATTATTGTTTGTTTTTATTTTCTATTCTTGTCCATGAAGGTCTGGCTAGTTCTTACCTAAATTATATCTTTATCATTCTTATCCGCCTGCATTTTAACCAGAAAAAAAACGCCACTAAAATCAAATTTCTGCGGCCGAACTTAATCCTTTAATTTTCTAATTTCCTTATTTAAATTTAATAAAACCGCCACTTGGCCTTTATAACCTTACCATTCTTATCGATGGTGAACTTCCTTTGCTCAACAGTTGTCGTCTTAGTGGTGCGCGGCGGATTGTAATGGGTAACGCCCGAAGAATCAGTCCAAGCTGTGTCTTCCTGTTGAATTTCATTCTCGGTGGTCCATTCAAAAACCAGCACTTTTCTTCCCTCTGAATCATACTCCACAGCTCTCGGTTCTCCATAGTAGGCAATTAGGTCTGCTTCTGAGCGGCCAATAAACCTTTTGACCTCCTGGTTTCGGTAAGAAACACCTGGTAAAAGGCAAGCTGTCTGCCAGAAAGCCATAAGGCTAATAAGCCAAGCCAAACTGAGCAAAGAAGGCTTCACAGATTTTCTTGAATACTTTAAGGAAGCCGGCAAAACCTGGCCCATTTAAACCTCCTGTTTGATTTATTATCATACCTGCTAAACTTAACGCATGAATTCTAAGAAGCCAAACCCTTAACAGCTTTAAGCAGATATAGAATAACATGCCCTGGCTAATCAAAAAAGTTAAATTTCTGGCTGCTGGCCAGGCTGAAAATTTATCGTCGTCAGCCTCAAACTTTTTCAAAAGACATTTTCTCCAGAGCGGCGATTCGTTCCTCGACTGGAGGGTGGGTGCTGAAAAGTTTGTTCATCTTCCCGCCTACGTTTTTTAGCGGGTTAACAATGTAAAGATGAGCCGTTGCTTTATTAGCGACTTCCAGCGGCTCTGGGTCAGCTGCGATCTTCTTGAGGGCTGAAGCCAACCCAGCCGGATACCGGGTGAGCATAGCTCCACTGGCATCGGCCAAAAATTCCCGGCGACGAGAAATGGCCAAATGAATTAACTCGGCAATCAGTGGAGAAAGGATGGCCAGGATAATTCCCACCAGAAGTAGAATCGCCCCAGCATTGCCCCCGCCCCTTTCCTCGCGGCTTTTCCTTCGGCCGCCTCCCCACCAGAAGCTTCTCAACATCCAGTCGCTGAGCAAGGCCACTACTCCCACCATGACGACAGCCACCGTCTGCAACAGCACATCATAATTTTTTATATGGGATATCTCATGGGCCACCACGCCTTCCAATTCCAGCCGATTCATCTTCTGTATGAGGCCGGTAGTCACACAGACAACTGAATTTTTAGGATTCCGACCAGTAGCAAAGGCATTGGGGGCAGTATCGTCAATGACATAGCACCGGGGCGTGGGAATTCCGGCAGCTATGGCCAACCCTTCAACTGTATGATAAAGATAAGGGTATTCCTCCCGCGTTACCGGCCTCGCCCGGCTGATAGTCAGGACAATTTTGTCGCTGTAATAATAGCCTCCAACCGCAGTCGCCAGGGAAATAATCAGGGCTAAAATAAAACCGCCTTTCCCCCAGCCGGTTACTTCTTCAAAAGCCCAGACCACCATAAAAACAAAAACGATAAAAAATAAAACCAAAAAAACAGATTTAACTTTATTCCTGGTAATTTGCTCGTACATCTTCAGAAAGTTTTTTTAATCG
Source organism: Candidatus Aminicenantota bacterium (assembly GCA_002877915.1). GTDB lineage: Bacteria > Acidobacteriota > Aminicenantia > Aminicenantales > Saccharicenantaceae > Saccharicenans. The sequence continues at coordinate 4,612 of PNJE01000159.1, read as the reverse complement.
AATTAAAGAATAATTAGCCCAATTATTTCATAATCAAGGCGGGGCTAAAAAGAGACCTTCACTGGCCCACGAGCTTCCGGTTGCTCGATTTCGAAATATTCTTTGGGCTTAAAGCCAAAAAGGCCGGCAATTATATTCGACGGAAAAACCTGCTGTTTCATATTGAATTTCATCACGGTATCATTGTAGAACTGACGGGCATAAGCAATTTTGCTTTCAGTTCCAGCGAGCTCTTCTTGCAGCATCAAAAAATTCTGATTAGCTTTAAGCTCAGGATAATTTTCGACCACGGCAAACAGGGATTTTAAAGCACCAGTCAACATGTTCTCGGCTTCTCCTTGCTCCTTAACAGTCTGGGCGTTGATAGCTTTGGCCCTGGCTTCAGTCACTTTTTCAAAAACTTCCCGTTCATGCTTGGCATAGCCCTTAACTGTTTCTACCAAGTTAGGAATCAGGTCATATCGGCGTCTTAATTGAACATCAACCTGGGCCCAGGCATTATCACAGCGATTCCTCAGAACAACTAAGCTGTTATAAATTCCAATGGCCATCAGAAAAAGAACGACGATAATTATCAGAAGAATTATAATCGCACCCACTTTTTTCTCCTTTTCACTGTCGATTATTCAATAAGGCTTATCCTTTACTTATTAAAGGATATACAGCTCCAATTTAAAAATCAAGCCATTTTTTATTCCATCAAATTTAAATTGACTTAGATAGAGATTAAATGTTATAGTTTTTTCTCAAGTTTCTTTATTTTTTTAAAATTTAATTTGCAATTAATTGCCCAAAGGAGGTTTCTGAATGGCTAATTTAAAGGAAAAGTTTGTCTCCAAAATGATGCCCATGCGTGAGAGAATCCAGAAGATTCTCAAAGACCATGGGGAACTCAAAATTTCGGATGTTACTATTTCCCAGACCTATGGTGGCATGCGTGGCGTCAAGTGCATGATGTGGGAATGTTCGGTACTTGACCCAATGGAAGGCATCCGATTTCGTGGCTATACCATTCCTGAAGTCCGGGAAAAACTTCCTAAAGCCCCTGGTGGGGAAGAGCCTCTCCCTGAAGGAATTTTCTATTTGCTGCTTACCGGCGATATTCCGACCGCTGAGGATTGCGCTGAGATCACTGAAGAATGGCGAAAGAGAAGCCAGCTGCCCAAATACCTAATCGATGTGATGAACGCTGTCCCGGTTGATACCCATCCAATGACTCAATTCTCCCTGGCCATCCTGCAATTGCAGAAAGATTCACTTTTTGCCGAAAGATATCGCCAGGGCATGCACAAGCTCGATTACTGGGATCCAATGTACGAAGATGTTATGAACATCTTAGCCAAGCTTCCCGCTATCGCTGCTTATATCTACCGCCGTTCCTACAAAGGGAACAAGCATATTCCGGCTGATCCCAAGCTTGATTGGGGTGGCAATTTTGCCCATATGCTGGGAATTACTGATGACCCGGCTTTTAAAGATTTGATGAGGCTTTATCTTGTTCTCCACTGCGACCATGAAGGTGGCAATGTTTCTGCCCATACCTGCCATTTAGTGGGCTCAGCTCTCTCGGACGCTTACTATTCTCTATCTGCCTCCATGGACGGGCTGGCTGGGCCTCTTCATGGATTAGCCAACCAGGAAGTCCTGCGCTGGATAATGGAATTGATGGAAAAAATTGGCCGCACCCCAACAAAAGAACAGATCAGCCAGTATATCTGGGATACCCTCAATGCAGGCAAAGTTGTTCCCGGATATGGACACGCCGTTCTCCGGAAGACCGATCCCCGCTTCATAGCTCAGAGGGAATTTGCCCTTAAGCACCTGCCAGACGATGAGATTTTCAAAGTGGTCAGCCTGGTTTTTGAAGTTGCCCCCGGTATTCTGACCCAGCACGGTAAAGCCAAGAATCCTTGGCCCAATGTAGATGCTCACTCGGGCTGTCTGCTGTGGCACTATGGAGTGAAAGAATATGATTTTTACACCGTCTTCTTTGGTGTCTCCAGAGCTCTGGGTGTTTTGGCTCAGCTTGTTTGGGACCGGGCACTGGGCTTGCCGATTGAAAGACCCAAGAGCGTCTCAACTGAGTGGATTGAACAATTTATTGCTTCTCAACAGCAGACCCCGAAAGCTTGATAAAGAAATTCTCGAACATTTAAAAGGCTGCTCTTCGGAGCAGCCTTTTTTTATGCCCCAGAGCTATTTCTATTCAAGTAAAAATATAAATTCCCAGAAGGTCCGGTTTTAGTTAAAATCCTATTAACTCAATCCAGATAAAAATAATTAATAGAAAATCAAAAATTAACATAAAAAAATAAGTTTCTAACAATAAAAAAAGGCCCGGCCAGCTGTTTCAGCCGAATAAAAAAATATGGTAAGATAGCCAAAGTTAGATGGGAGGTAATCATGGAATATAGAATAATCATGATTGGCTGCGGGACAGTCGGGCAGGGCTTCCTGGAAATTCTTGAACGTAAAGCCGAGCAGCTTCTTGACCAATATGATTTTGAACCCCGAATTGTGGCCATAACCGATAAACTTAAGGGCTCGGTAGTTGCACCCGAGGGGTTGAACATAAGTAAAATCCTATACCGGCTAAAAGAAGGCCAAAGACTTAATACCTACGACGGACCAAAAATTAAAACGGAAGAATTCCTTGATCCTTTGAACTTAATCGAGCAGGTCGAGGCTGAAATTCTGGCCGAACTGACCTACACCAACCTTAAGACTGGCGAACCGGCTACTTCCTACATTAAAAAAGCCCTGAGAACCGGAAAGCACGTGGTCACTTCCAACAAGGGCCCAGCCGCTCTCCATTACCATGAACTTAAAGAGCTGGCCAGTGTTAATCACCTTCAATTTAGAATAGAAGGAACAGTAATGAGTGGAACCCCGGTCTTTCATTTAGTGGAAAATGGCCTGGCTGGAAATGATATCAGAGAAATCAAAGGAATTTTAAATGGCACTACCAATTTTATACTAACCAAAATGGAAAATGACCAGATGGAATATGAAGAGGCCCTAAAATTGGCCCAGGAGCTGGGTTATGCCGAAGCTGACCCGACGGCTGACGTAGAAGGCTTTGATGCCGTCGCTAAGGCAGTAATCTTGGCCAACGTGCTCATGGGTGGGAAAATTAAGCCAGAAGAGGTTAAACGCCAGGGAATTTCAGCTCTTAAGAGAAAAGATATTCTTGAAGCAAAAGAGGCTGGCCAAAGATTCAAGCTAATAGCCAGGATTAAAAAAGATGGTAGCCGGATTGAGGTTAGCGTCTCTCCTGAAAAAATCCCCATTTCTGACCCGTTAGCCGGGGTCATGGGAGTTCAGAATGCTCTGACTTTCGAAACAGACTTGATGGGCGAGATTACCATCCAGGGTGCTGGAGCCGGGCGGATTGAAACCGGGTTTTCCATACTTTCAGATATCCTGGCCATCAGCCGCACCCGGTCTAAAACTAAAAATTAAAAAACTTATAGGAAAATGTCCTTATCGAAGGAACCCCAAGTTTATTAGATTGCTCATGAGAGAAATTTATTTAAAGAAAAAAATTAAATAAAGAGCGGGATAAAATATTGCTTTTCTCCTGAAACAATAATTGAGAAATGCAGTGCCGGGTCAGTTCTTAAACTCGGGTCATACAGCTTATTATCTTTATGAAAGGCTATAATTTAATTATTTAATTCCTGCTCTCATCAGTTTCGCACTTTTATGACCTGATTTTTTGGTTTTTAAAAAATTTCGCCAGTTCAGAAATTAAAATCCTGCCTGGATTACCAGTATTTTTCAGTTTAAGGACAAATTAACTGAGTGCCTTTGATTACCTTAATTTTCTTACGCTGCTTAAATTTTAAATAGGCTACCAAAGAAAAAAGATTGGCAATTAAATATAGGCCAACAAATTTGTAGGAAAGAAGGCAAAATTGTCGCCCAAAAAATTAGTATTTCACGCTATTTTATTTATTATCAAATATATAAGAATTGGCACAAACATTGCATAATATAAAGTGAAACTCATTAAAAGGAGGTTAAAAATGAGGTTAAAAAAATTATTAATGGCCACAGCGATTGTTTTCATGGCTCTGGCTCTGGTTTTTTCTTATTCTTATGCCCAGACAACTGACCAGAACAAGGAAAAAGTCAAGACCGAGCAAAAAGAAAAGACTAAAACTCAAGAAAAAGCCCAGGCCAAAGAAAAGAACCAGGAGCAGAATGAAGTCAAGACCCAAGTCCAAAAAACCATTGAAAACCAGGCTAATACCAATTCTAAGTCGCAAACTCAGGTTAGAAACGAAATTCAGAACCAGGTAGAAGTTCAGAAGAACGAACAAGGAAAGCCAGAAATTCAGCATCAGCTTCAAATTCAGCACCAGGTTCAAAACCAAACTGTCCAGAATTCAGTCACCATTACCAAAGACGGTAAAGGCAAACCAACTATTGAACACACGTTAGTAAACACCAAGAAAGACCAAAATCAGAATAAGAAAAAAGATAAAAACCAAGAGAGAACTACTGTCCGGACAGAAGAGCGTAGCCGGGTTCAGTCTCAAATTTCCCAGACTCAACCGAAGGGTGCCAAGAAGGGCAATCATTAATAGATAAAAGCCATGGAAAAGGA
>PNJE01000025.1 GCA_002877915.1 Candidatus Aminicenantota bacterium | reverse complement strand
AGGCTGCGGGTTCGAGTCCTGCCTCACCCGCCAGTATACGGATGATAAAAGGCGATTAGTAAAATGAGCGATAAGCTACCGTGGTACAAGAGATTTATTAATTTTTTAAAGGATGCCCGGTCAGAACTGAAAAAGGTGACCTGGCCAACAAAACAGGAAGTCTATGGAACAACTCTGGTGGTAATTATTGCCATCTTTTTCTTCGGCTTTTATTTATTTTTTGTGGACATACTTTTTTCTTGGATTATTACTCAGATTAAATCATTTTTAGGATAAAATTGGATAAAGCGGGAATTTAAATGGCCAAAAACTGGTACGTAATTCATACTTATTCAGGATTTGAAAATTTTGTAGCAGAATCCATTCGTCTGAAAGCAGCGGAAATGAAGTTGGAAGATAAAATTGGCCAGATTGTTATACCAACAGAAGATGTAGTGGAAATTAGAGGGGGTAAAAAGGTAGTCACGACCAAGAAGCCTTATCCCGGTTATATTCTGGCAGAAATGGAAATGGATGATGAAACTTGGTTAATGATAAGGCAGATTCCCAAAGTGACCGGTTTTGTTGGCTCAGGCCGGAAACCAACTCCTCTCAGTCCGGAAGAAGTTAGCAAGATAATTCATCATATGGAAGTTACCTCGGAGAAACCAAAACCGAAGCATACCTTTGAAAAGGGAGAAGCGGTCAGGATTATTGATGGTCCTTTTTATAATTTTAACGGGATAGTGGAAGAGGTTAATCACGAACGCAATACCCTTAAAGTAATGGTAACTATTTTCGGTCGCTCCACGCCAGTGGAACTTGAGTTCCTGCAGGTGGAAAAAATTTAGGAGGAAGTTATGTCCAAAGAAGTTGTGGCCAAGGTCAAATTACAGATAGTGGCCAAGCAGGCCAGCCCAGCTCCTCCAGTAGGGCCGGCTCTGGCCCCGCATGGGGTAAACTTGATGGATTTTGTGCGGCAGTTTAATGATCGAACCAAAAATATGGAAGATGGTACCATAGTGCCTGTTCTGGTAACCGTTTTTAAAGACCGGAGTTTTACTTTTGTCATTAAGACTCCTCCAACTTCCTTCCTTCTGAAAAAAGCTGCCGGGATCGCCAAAGGTTCTGGAACGCCCAATAAGGAAAAAGTCGGGAAGGTGACCAGAAAGCAAATTGAGGAAATTGCCAGAATCAAACTTCCTGACCTTAATACGGATGACCTGGAATCGGCCATTCGCTCGATAGAGGGCACAGCCAAAAATATGGGATTGGAGATCGTCAGTGAGTAAACGCGGTAAAAATTATCTTAAGGCTAAAAATCTTAAAGATGAGACGAAAGAGTATACCATCGAGGAAGCCGTCAAACTGATGAAAGAAGCCAAATATGCTAAGTTTGACGAATCTGTGGATATGGCCATTCGTCTCGGGGTAAATCCAAAATATTCTGATCAGATGGTTAGAGGGACGGTCGTACTGCCTCATGGAACCGGTAAGACTAAAAAAATCTGTGTAATTGCATCCGGCGAAAAAATTAAGGAAGCCGAGGAAGCCGGAGCTGATTATGTGGGTGGGGAAGATTTAATAGAGAAGATTGCCACTGGCTGGACCGATTTTGATGTAGTTATTGCCACGCCTGATATGATGAGAAGTGTGGGAAAACTGGGACGAATACTCGGGACTAAAGGTTTGATGCCTAACCCTAAGGCTGGTACAGTTACTTTTGACTTGAAGAAGGCCATTGAAGAGATAAAAGCCGGCAAGGTTGAATTCCGAGTTGATAAGTCAGGAATTGTTCATGCGGCGGTCGGCAAGATTAGCTTCCCAGAAGAAAATCTGGTGAATAATATAAAAACATTTATTCAGGCTATAATTCAAGCAAAACCTTCGGCCGCTAAAGGTAAGTACATAAAATCAATGTTTGTTTCTTCAACTATGGGCCCGTCATTCAAACTTTCAGAAGAAGTTTTAGAAAAATAGGAGTCCTAAAGTGAAAAAAGAGACCAAATTCAAAATTGTCAAAGAGCTGGAAGAAGCTTTTCAAAAAAATAATACCTGTTATTTGATCGACTATAAGCAAATGCCCGTCTGGAAGACCGTGGAATTAAGGAAAGCTCTTAAAAAGAATAACTTTAAATTTAAGGTAGTAAAAAACCGCTTAGCCCTGAGAGCCATAGGCGAGCGATTCCCGGAACTTAAGCCTTATTTCCAGAAGAATACCGCTCTGGCTTTTGCCGACAAGGATCCCATAGCTTTAGCCAAATTATTAAAAGAATTTTCCGAGCAAGGAAAAGTCCTGGAAATTAAAGCAGGAATAGTAGAAGGAAGCTATCTGGCCCCTGAAATGTTCAGTGAAATAGTCAAATTAAACTCAAAAATGGATTTAATAGGAAAAATCGGGTATTTAATGTCATACCCGTTAACCCAGTTCTTGAGAACGCTGCAGACGCCCCTGGTTAACCTGGGCCGGCTGATGGGTGCTCTCAAGGAAAAAAAAGAGAGTTGAGGGAATATCCCTTGAACTAAGCTCAAGTAAAGGAGAGGAGATCAATGGAAAAACAAGAAAAACTCACTAAAGAGCAGTTTTTCGCTCATCTTGACAACCTGACCGTTCTGGAACTCGTGGATTACATTAAAGAATTTGAAACTCGCTATGGCATCAGTGCGGCTATGGCTGCGCCGGTAGTAATGGCCGGTGGGGCGGCGGCTCAAGCTGAAGCCAAGCCGGCAGAAGAAAAGACTTCGTTCAATGTAATTCTTAAAGATGTCGGCAGTCAGAAGATTCAGGTCATCAAAGTTGTTCGCGAAGTGACCAATCTCGGTCTGAAAGAAGCTAAGGACTTCGTGGATGCCGTCCCCAAGGTTTTGAAGGAAGGCGTCAGCAAGGACGAGGCTGAAGCCATCAAAGCTAAATTTGCCCAAGTTGGAGCTACGATCGAGATCCAATAACTTTGAGGCGAAAATTAATTTTTTAATGATAAAAAAATTTTATCTGTCAAATTCTTTCTGTAGAGAGCTACCATGCTTGATCAACAAAATATTTTAAGACAACGGGTCGATTACTCTAAAATTAAATCGGTCTTCCCGCTGCCGGACCTTCTGGAAATTCAAAGAAAGTCTTATGAAGAATTTCTGCAAATTGACTTGCTGCCTGAAGAAAGAAAAGACGTTGGTCTTCAGGCAGCCTTTAAGGACGTCTTCCCCATCACCGATTTTAAAGAGACCACCGAGCTGCAATTTCTGAGTTACACCATCGGAGACTGGGAATGCAAGTGTGGCCGATTGAAGGGAGTGGAAAATTCTCGCCCTCGTTGCCAATCTTGTGGCGCTCTGTTGCCCTCCGAAATGGCCTATAATGACCGCCAGATTTGTCCCTATTGTGGCTCAAATAAAATTGAATTGCGCCTGTGTGATTACTGCGGTGACAAGGTCAGTCTCAAAATAAAATATAGCCCTCTGGAATGTATCCAGAAAGGCTATACCTACGAAGCTCCCTTAAAGCTTAAGGTCCAGTTAGTATCCTGGGAGAAAGACCCGGCCACCAAGACTAAAAGATTAAAGCACATCAAGCAGCAGGAAGTTTATTTTGGCAACATTCCTCTGATGACCGAAAAGGGAACTTTCATTTTTAACGGGGTGGAAAGAGTAGTCGTCAGCCAGCTGCAGAGGTCTCCTGGGATATTTTTCCGACCAGGAGAGATTAAGGGTCAATTTGTTGGGAAGATAATCCCTTATCGTGGAGCCTGGGTAGAATTTGAAAATGATGCCAAGAATATTCTCTGGGTCCGTCTAGACAGAAAAAAGAAATTCTTGGCGACTGTTTTTCTCCGGGCCCTTGGTTTTGGAACTGATGAAGAGATAATCAAGCAGTTTTTTAAATCCTATACCCTTATTCCAGAAGAAGGGCAGCTTTACTGGAAAGTTTCAGAAAACCTCCTGGGGCGGATAATCAGGGAAGATGTTTATAGTTCAGAGACCGCCCGCTCTCCTCTGGTTAAAGCCGGAACAGTTGTTGACCAGGAAGTTCTTAATAAGCTACAGGAAAAAAAGATCGAAAAGATTAAAGCCTTACCAGAGGATTTGGCCGGAGCTTATTCTCTGACCAATTCCCGTGGCAAAGTTAGGGTAAATGAGGAGCTAACTGCCGAACAGATTGAATATTTAGTTCAGAAAGGCGAGCCTTTTGAGGTGTTTTTCCCCGCTGAAGACGAAGCTGCCCAAATGATTCTTAATACCCTGAAGAAGGATCTAAAAAAAGACCAGCAGCAAGCCCTGAGCGAGATTTATAAGAAGCTTCGTCCTGGAGAGCCTCACACGGAGGAAAGCGCTAAGGCCCTTTTTGATAATATGTTTTTTAATCCACAGAAGTTCAATTTTTCCCGCATCGGCCGGTTGAAATTTAATATCAAGCTCGGGTTAGAAAGTGGCGAAAAGGATTTAATCTCAGAATCAGAGAAAAAATCTGGCCCAGAAGATTTAAGCGACCGAATTCTATCTAAAGAAGACTACGTTAAAGTAATTAGATATCTGCTTAACCTTAAAAATGGCGTGGGTGAAGTGGATGACATTGACCATCTTGGCAACCGGAGAGTCAGGCCGGTTGGGGAATTGATGGAAAATGCTTTTCGCATCGGGCTGACCCGAATGGAGAGAACTATAAAGGAAAAGATGACGGTAAGCTCAGATCTTTCTACGGCCATGCCCCAGGATTTGATAAATTCCAAGCCAGTAATTGCTGCCTTGAAAGAGTTTTTCGGCAGCTCGCAGCTTTCCCAGTTTATGGATCAGATAAATACCCTGGCCGAATTAACTCATAAGAGAAGATTGAGCGCCCTTGGCCCAGGTGGCCTCAGCCGGGAAAGAGCCGGGTTTGAAGTTAGGGATATCCAGGCTTCTCATTACGGCCGTATTTGTCCGATTGAGACTCCTGAAGGACCCAATATTGGCCTGATTTCATCCTTGAGTTGCTATGCCCGAGTAAATGAATATGGTTTCATTGAGACCCCTTATCGCAAAGTAGAGAAAGGAAGGGTGGTTGATTATGTTAAAATTCTCCACCCAGGGAGTACTGATTATCGGAGTGGCCAATTAGTTAGAAAAGACGAAGTCGAAAAAGCAGTAGAAAACCTTAAAAATCAAAAAGGCAAAGCTTTGCCAGTTTATGAGCCATATATCTTTTATTTGACTGCCTGGGAAGAAGAAAAATATAAAATTGCCCAAGCCAATGTGGAAGTAGATGATCGTGGATTTATAAAGCAAGAATTTGTCAGCGCTCGGGATAGGGGCAATTTTAAAATCCTTCACCGAGATGAAATTGATTTTATGGATGTTTCACCCAAGCAATTAGTATCTTTGTCCGCTGCTCTGATTCCTTTCCTGGAACATGATGATGCGAACCGAGCCTTGATGGGTTCAAACATGCAACGTCAAGCTGTCCCGCTGCTGAAGCCCGAGGCGCCGCTTATTGGTACTGGAATGGAACATATCGTGGCTACAGGTTCGGGCGATGTAGTAATTTGCCGTCGTTCGGGAACAGTAGAATTTGTTGATGCCGAAAGGATTATTGTTCGGGTGGATGAGAAAGAAAACAGTCTTTATGAATTAGGAACAGACCTTTATATTTTAACCAAGTTTCTAAGAACCAATCAGAATACCTGTATTAATCAGCGTCCGGTTGTCAGGAAGGGTGACCGGGTGGTTAAAGGCCAGGTTCTGGCTGATGGTTCCTGTACGGATCAGGGAGAGCTGGCCCTTGGTCGAAATATCCTCTGTGCTTTTATGTCTTGGCGAGGCTACAATTTTGAAGACGCTATCATTGTTAGTGAAAAATTAATCAAGGAAGATGTTTTTACTTCTGTCCATATCGTTGAGGAAATGGTTGAGGCCCGCGATACTAAGCTCGGTCCCGAAGAGATTACCAGAGATATTCCCAATGTTTCAGAAAATCTACTCAGAAATTTAGATGAAAATGGCATAGTCAGAATTGGAGCCTACGTTAAGCCAGGAGATATTTTGGTTGGTAAAGTTGCTCCTAAGGGGGAAACTCAACTATCGCCAGAAGAAAAGCTTTTAAAAGCCATTTTTGGAGAAAAGGCTCTGGATGTAAAAGATGCCTCTCTATATTGTCCTCCTGGGGTAGAGGGAACAGTAATTGATGTCCGCATTTTTACCCGTCGCGGACAAGACAAGAATGAAAGAGCCAAAGTAATTGAAAAAGAAGAAATAGCCAAGATGAAAAGGAATCTCGAGGACGAAATAACTATCCTCGAGAGGGAAAAATGGCGCCGGATTAAAAATCTAATTAAAGGTGAAGTAGTTGGCAAAAACGCTAAAATCAATGGCCGAACAATAGAAAAGGGGACCAAGCTTACGGATAAGCTGCTGGAGATCATCGAGTTTAAGGATCTCAAGGACCTGGAAGAACTGAAAATTAAAGCCGAGGCCGAAAGGGATGAAAAGATTAAAGACCTGGATAAAAAAGTTAAGCGGCAAATTGAAGCTTTAAAAACAGAGTTTAAAGAAAAAGTCGAAGCCCTTAAAAAAGGAGATGAGCTCTCTCCAGGAGTTATCCAGGCAGTTAAAGTTTTCATAGCTATGAAAAGGAGATTGTCGGTCGGTGATAAGATGTCTGGGCGACATGGCAATAAGGGAGTTATTGCCAAGATTGTTCCGGAAGAAGACATGCCAAGACTACCTGATGGTACACCGGTTGACATTGTCCTTAATCCTCTCGGCGTTCCCTCTCGTATGAATCTCGGACAGATTCTGGAAACTCATGCTGGCTGGGCAGCCAAGAAACTCAATCTCTGGATATCAACTCCAGTTTTTGATGGAGCTAAAGAAGAAGAAATTAAAGAGTTGCTCAAAAAGGCTGGACTTCCTGAATCAGGGAAAGTCAGGCTGTATGATGGCATGACCGGTGAACCATTTGATCAGGAAGTGGCTGTTGGCTTCATTTACATGATGAAGCTTTATCACCTGGTTGATGATAAGATTCACGCCAGGTCCACCGGGCCCTATTCACTGATTACTCAGCAGCCGCTTGGAGGCAAGGCCCAGTTTGGCGGCCAGAGATTTGGGGAGATGGAAGTCTGGGCTCTGGAAGCTTATGGAGCCGCTTATACCCTGCAAGAAATTTTAACCGTTAAATCTGATGATGTTGAGGGAAGGGCTAAGATATATGAAGCCATTGTCAAGGGTGACCTTGATTTTCAGCCAGGCCTGCCTGAATCAGTTAACGTGCTGATTAGAGAACTTCAGGGGCTTTGTTTAAATATAGAATTGCTTAAAGGCGAAAAAGAAGAATCGCCGCCCTGGGGAATTATAGTTCCTCAGGCAGCCAAAGGAGAATCATAATGGAGATTAGGCAATCTTTAAGTGCCAGGGCTAAGATCGATTTTGATCGAGTGAGAATTAGTATTGCCTCTCCTGAAAAAATAAAGAGTTGGTCATGGGGAGAAGTTACCAAGCCCGAAACCATCAATTACCGCACCTTCAAGCCTGAAAAGGATGGCTTGTTCTGCGCTAAAATTTTTGGTCCAATCAATGATTATGAGTGCCTTTGCGGCAAGTACAAGCGGATGAAGTACAAGGGTATCATCTGCGAACGGTGCGGAGTTGAAGTTACCAAATCGAAAGTCCGGCGAGAGAGAATGGGCCATATCCAATTAGCCTGCCCAGTAGCCCACATTTGGTTCTTCAAGAGTCCCCCAAGCCGCATCGGACTTATCCTTGATATGACTATCAAGGAGCTGGAAAAAGTTTTGTATTTCGAGTCTTATATCGTAATTAATCCCGGCGAAACTACTCTCAAAGAAAAGCAGCTGTTAAATGAAGATGAATACCGGGAAGCAAGGGAAAAGTTTGGCAGCCATTTTGAAGCGGGAATGGGAGCCGAGGCCATTAAAAAACTTCTGGAAAAAATTGACATTGATAAAGAGACTGAAAAATTACGCCGGGCGATGAAGAAAGAAAATTCCCAGCAGAAAAAGCTGAGATATGCCAAAAGATTGAGGGTTTTTAAAGGGTTAAAAAAGTCCGGCAATAGACCCGAATGGATGATCTTAGATGTAATTCCGGTTATTCCTCCTGACCTCCGTCCTTTGGTGCGACTCGACGGCGGGCGGTTTGCTACTTCTGATCTTAATGATCTTTACAGGCGGGTAATCAATCGCAACAACCGGCTGAAAAAACTCATTGAACTAAAAGCCCCGGAGCTGATAATCAGAAATGAAAAAAGAATGCTTCAGGAAGCGGTCGATGCTCTCTTTGATAATGGAAGACGTGGACGGGTTCATTTGGGAGCGAACCGACGCCCATTGAAGTCCTTGAGTGAGGCTTTAAGAGGTAAGCAGGGAAGGTTTCGGCAGAATCTTCTTGGGAAGAGAGTTGATTATTCCGGTCGTTCGGTTATTGTGGTTGGTCCTGAGTTAAAACTTAATCAATGCGGTCTCCCAAAGAAAATGGCTCTGGAGCTTTTTAAGCCCTTTATCTTCCACAAGCTGGAAAAGGAAGGCCTGGTTCCTTCTGTGAAGGTGGCCAGGGAATGGCATGAACAAGAAAGACCAGAGGTCTGGGATTGCTTGGAAGAGGTGGTCAGGGAACATCCAATTCTGCTCAATAGAGCTCCCACTCTTCACCGATTAGGAATTCAGGCTTTTGAGCCTATCTTGGTGGAAGGTAAAGCCATTCAAATTCACCCCTTGGTTTGTGCTGCTTTTAATGCTGATTTTGATGGGGATCAGATGGCTGTTCATGTGCCATTGTCAGTTGAAGCCCAAATTGAAGCTAATACTCTTATGCTTTCGGCTAATAATATATTGTCTCCAGCCCACGGCCGACCGTTGGCTATCCCCAGCCAGGACATGGTGCTCGGGTGTTATTATTTAACTATTGAGCAAAAAAATGAGAAAGGTGAAGGTCGAATTTTTGCTTCTTTTGATGAAGCCCTGCTGGCTTACGAGGCAAAAGAATTAAGCTTGCACAGCCGAATCAAAGTTCGCTACTCTGGGCCTTTTATGAATCTGAAGACTTTCTATGATGATCAGGCGGTGGTTAGTTGCCCGGTTAGTAATCTGAAAAATGAAATAATTGAAACTACTCCGGGAAGGATTATCTTCAATAGCGTTTTGCCTAAGGGGTTGCCGTTTATTAACGGAGTATTTAAGAAGAAGGGACTGGAAAGCCTGGTATATTATGTTTATTTAAAATCCGGTTTAGAAAAGACCACTGAAATGCTGGATAAATTGAAAGAACTTGGCTTCAGCTATGCCACCTATGCTGGATTTTCCTTAGGCATAGAGGATTTTATGATTCCTAAAGAAAAAGAAGAAATTATTAGCCGGGCAGAAAAAGAAGTTCAGGAAATAGAAAAGCTTTATCGAGAAGGGACTATTTCTTCGGGAGAAAGATTTAACCGGGTAGTTGAGATCTGGACTTCAGTTACTGACAGAGTTACCAATGCCATGATGAATGCCATGAAAAAGGTGAGTTTTGAAGAAAAGAAACTTAACGCCCTTTATGTCATGGCTGATTCAGGTTCCAGAGGAAACAAGCAGCAAATCAGGCAATTAGCCGCAATGAGAGGCCTGATGAGCAAACCTTCTGGAGAAATTATAGAAACCCCGATTACTTCCAACCTGCGAGAAGGCCTTAATGTTTTACAATATTTTATTTCTACTCACGGAGCGAGAAAAGGCTTGGCGGATACTGCTCTTAAAACGGCCAACTCAGGCTACCTCACGAGAAAATTAGTTGACGTATCGCAAGAGGTCATTGTCGATCAACATGATTGTGGAACCTTGAAGGGAATTAATGTCAGCGCCATAGTGGAAAACGGCGAAATTATTGAGCCATTTATTGATAGAATTGTTGGGAGAATTTCTCTGGAAAGAATTGTCCATCCCGATACTGGTGAAATCATCGTCGACATGAACCAGGAAATTACAGAAGAAATTGCTGAAAAGATTCAGAATTTGGGAATTGAAAGGGTCAAAATTCGTTCAGTTCTGACCTGTGAATCGAAACGAGGTGTTTGCCAGCTATGTTATGGGAGAGACATGGCCACCGGCCGGCTGGTTGACCTGGGTGAAGCGGTTGGAATTGTAGCGGCCCAATCTATTGGTGAACCTGGAACCCAGCTGACCATGAGAACCTTTCATGTCGGCGGCATAGCCATGAGGGGAGCAGAAAAGTCCAAGCTGGAAGCGAAAAATGATGGAGTAATCAAATTTAATAATTTAAACTGGGTTGTTAATAAAGATGGCGTTTTAGTAGTGGTAAATCGGAACGCCAGCATTGCTATCCTTGATTATCGGGGCCGAGAAGTGGAACATTACCAGGTTCCTTATGGTGCCCGAGTTCTTCTTAAAGATGGAGAAGCAGTTAAAGCCCGCCAGGAATTTGCGGAATGGGATCCTTTTAGCACTTTCATTCTGACTGAAGAATCTGGCCGGGTAAGATTTAAAGATGTGGTCCTGGGCGTAAGTATGGACGAGATTCGTGACGATTTTACCGGTCTTATTACCCAGGTAATTACTGACCCGAAGGATGAGAAGCTTCAGCCGATGATTGAAATCATTGATCCTAAGCAAAAAGATGATCAGAATCAGCCGATAGTTAAGAAGAGATACTTCTTACCCAAAGGGGCTAATCTGGAAGTCAAGGACGGGGAAGATGTCCATGCCGGTGAGATCCTGGCCAAGATACCAAGAGAAGAGGCCAGGACTAAGGATATTACTGGTGGTTTGCCCCGAGCCGAGGAGCTTTTTGAAGCTCGCCGTCCGAAAAACCCCGCTGCCATTTCGGAAATTGATGGGATCGTTCAGATTGGTGACCTGATTCGTGGATACCGTCGGGTTATTGTCCAAAATGAAAGAGGTGGAGCGAAAGAGTATCTTGTTCCTAAAGGAGCCCATTTGCTGGTTTCGGATGGTGAAAAAATTAAAGCTGGGACCCCGCTTATGGATGGGCCTATTAATCCTCACGATATCCTCAAGGTTCTCGGGGAAAAAGAACTGGCTGAATATCTGCTTCGTGAAATACAAGAGGTCTACCGGCTCCAGGGGGTGACCATCAATGATAAGCACATTGAGATAATCATTCGACAGATGCTCCGCTGGGTAAAGATAGAGGAAGTTGGCGATACTGAATTTCTGGTAGATGAGCAGGTAGATAAATTTAAATTTCAGGAAGAAAACGAAAGGGTTATGAAAAAAGGCGGGAAGCCGGCTAAAGCCAGACCTATGCTTTTGGGTATTACTAAAAGTGCCTTGAGCACCGATAGCTTTATTGCCGCCGCTTCTTTCCAGGAGACTACCAGGGTTTTAACCGAGGCCGCCCTTTATGGAAAAGTCGATTATCTCCGAAAAATAAAAGAAAACGTTATAATGGGCAGATTAATTCCAGCTGGCACGGGTTTCAGATATTATCGAAATGTTATGTTGAAAGAAGAAGCGCCAGGCAAAGAAGAGAAAGAAGCCGAAGCCCAGGCCCAAAATTAATGTAAAAAAAAGCAAAATAGCCTGTTATTTTCTTGACAAGCAAGGCCGTTTTTGCTATTCTTCAAGCATATTTTCCGGGAGCTTCGTCCTGGGAAGAAAAATTATAATTTTCCAAATTATAAGAGGAGATTTTTAAGTGCCGACAGTCAATCAGTTGATAAGAAAAGGCCGGACGCCGAAAAAGTATAAAAGTAAAGCCCCGGCTCTGGAAAGTTGCCCGCAGAAAAGAGGAGTCTGTGTACGCGTTTTTACTACTACACCTAAAAAGCCCAATTCGGCTTTGAGAAAGGTAGCCAGGGTCCGGTTAACTAATAATGTCGAAGTGACAGCTTATATTCCCGGGATTGGACACAACTTGCAGGAACATTCGATTGTCCTGATTAGAGGCGGAAGAGTCAAAGATTTGCCTGGAGTTAGATATCATATCATCCGTGGTACGCTTGATGCTGAAGGTGTTCAGAATAGATTCAAGGGACGTTCCCGCTACGGAGCTAAAAAGCCAAAAGAGAAAAAGGTTTCATAGAAATAAGGTGACCGAGGAGTGTTAAGATGCCAAGACGTGGGATTATCAGGAAGCGGAAACCGCAGCCGGATCCGATCTATAATTCATCTTTAGTTGGCAAATTTATTAATACTGTTATGAAACGGGGTAAAAAGACTGTTGCGGAAAGAATTGTTTACGATACTTTGGAAATATTAAAACAAAAAACTAAGGAAGACCCTCTAAAGACATTGGAAAAAGCTATTGATAATGTCCGTCCCTTGCTGGAGACGAAATCAAGACGGGTAGGCGGTGCCAATTATCAGGTTCCTGTAGAAGTCCCGGAGCACCGGTCAATATCCTTAGGAATGCGTTGGCTGGTTAAATTTGCCGGGGAAAGAAGCGGAAAAAGCATGGAGGAAAAGCTGGCTGCCGAGGTCCTCGATGCTTTGTCTAACAAGGGTGGAGCAGTAAAGAAAAAAGAAGATACCCATAAAATGGCTGAAGCTAACCGGGCTTTTGCTCATTATAAATGGTAAATTTAAAACTTTTTGCTAAGTTAATTATTTTGTTTAATTTATTTATAAATGGAGAAAAAATTCCATGCGGTCGTGCCCGATCGAAAGAGTCAGGAATATTGGCTTCATGGCTCATATCGATGCGGGAAAGACTACCACTACGGAGCGGATTTTGTATTTTACCGGCATCACCTACAAGATGGGAGAAGTGGATGAGGGCACTACCGTTATGGACTGGATGGTCCAGGAGCAGGAACGAGGAATTACTATAACCGCTGCTGCCACTACCTGTTACTGGAAAGACCATCGGATTAATATAATCGATACCCCCGGGCACGTCGATTTTACAGCCGAGGTAGAAAGGTCTTTACGGGTCCTGGATGGGGCCATTATTATTCTTTGTGCTGTCGGAGGCGTTGAGTCTCAGTCGGAAACAGTCTGGAGACAGGCTGATAAATACCGGGTTCCCCGGATAGTTTACGTGAATAAAATGGATAGGTTAGGTGCTGACCCGCAAAGAGCTGTAGAAGAGATCAGTACCCGTCTGGGTGCCCGGCCACTGCAAATCCAAATCCCGATAGGAACTGAGGATAGCTTCTGCGGCGTAATTGACCTGGTAGAAAGAAAAGAAATTGTTTGGGAAAGCGATCTGCTCGGAACAGACTTTATCAAAAGACCAGTTTCAGAAGCTTATCGGCCAGAGGTTGAAATCAAAAGAAAAGAAATGCTTGAAATCCTTAGCGAAATTGATGATGAGCTGATGAGAAAATACCTGGATGATGAGGAGATTTCTCCAGAAGAAATTAAAAAAGCTATCCGAAAGGGAACTATCGAACTGAAGTTTTTCCCGGTCCTGTTTGGGGCTTCTTTTAGAAATAAAGGCGTTCATCCCCTGTTAGATGCTATAGTTGATTACTTGCCTTCTCCGGTTGATATTCCCCCAGTTAAAGGTTTTCATCCGAAGACTAAACAGGAGGAAATTAGGAAACCATCAGACAGCGAGCATTTTTGTGCTCTGGTATTTAAAATTATGAATGATCCATTCCTCGGGAATTTAGCCTACTTCAGGGTATATTCTGGAAAGCTAAAAGTTGGCGCCTCTGTTTATAATGCTACCAAAGACCAAGAGGAAAGGGTTACTCGGCTTCTGGAAATGCATGCTAATAAGCGAAGAGAAATTAATGAGGTTTTTGCCGGCGATATTGGCGCTTTTGGCGGCATGAAAAGCTTATCTACGGGTGATACACTGTGCCTTAAAAGCCGGCCAATACTTCTTGAACCTCCAACTTTTCCAGACCCGGTAGTTTCTGCCACTATTGAGCCAAGGACTAAAGCCGATCACCAGAGGTTGTATAGTGCGCTGGAAAAATTCATGGCCGAAGATCCGACTTTTAAGGTCGTTCAGGATCCAATGACTGGCCAGACCCTTATCAAGGGCATGGGAGAACTGCACCTGGAAATTATAATGGACCGATTGATCAGGGAATTCGGGGTTAAGGCCAGGCTTGGGCGCCCCCAAGTTGCCTATAAAGAAACGATTACGACTGAAGCCGAAGGCGAAGGTAAATTTATTCGCCAGGTTGGGGGCAAAGGGCAATTCGGCCATTGTTATATCAAAATAGAACCGATAGAAAGAGGTCGGGGATTTGAATTTATTAATAAGATAAAATCAGGAAGTTTGCCTGGTGAATTTGTCCAGGAAATTGAAAAAGGAATTAAGGAAGCGATGGAAGCCGGGCTGGTAGCTGGTTTTCCTGTTACTGACCTCCGGGTATCTTTGCTGGAGGCCAATTATCATGAGGTTGATTCAGTAGCCATAGCCTATAAAATCGCTGGGGCTATGGCCTTTAAGGAAGCTGGAATGAAAGCTAAACCAGCTATTTTAGAGCCTTTCATGAAGTTAGAAATTGTTACTCCAGATGAGTATGTGGGTGGATTGGTTGGCGATATTAATGCCAGAAGAGGGCGAATAGAAGCCATGGAACTCAAGGGTACATCCAGAGTTATTCGGGCTTTTGTTCCCCTGAGCGAAATGTTTGGATATGCGACCATATTGAGGACTATCACTCAAGGGCGGGCCTCTTTTTCTCTGGAATTTTCCAGATATGAACAAACCCCACCCGATGTCCAAGATGAGATAAAAGCCAGGATTGAAGGGAGAATTCCCTTCAGTGAAGCGAGGAGGTAAAAAGACATGGCGAAGGAAAAATTTGCGAGGACGAAGCCGCACGTTAACATAGGGACGATAGGGCACATAGATCATGGGAAGACGACGTTGACGGCGGCGATAACGAAGGTATTATCGACGAAGGGGATGGCGCAGTACAAGAGTTATGATGAGGTAGCGAAGGCGGATGCGAAGATGTTTCGGCGGGATGCGACGAAGATACTGACGGTGGCGTTGTCGCACGTGGAATATGAGACGGAGAAGCGGCATTATGCGCACATAGATTGTCCGGGTCACGTAGATTACATCAAGAACATGATCAGTGGGGCGGCGCAGATGGACGGGGCGATATTGGTGGTGGCGGCGGATGATGGGCCGATGCCGCAGACGAGGGAGCATATTTTGTTAGCGCGGCAGGTGGACGTGCCGGCGATTGTGGTATTTATCAACAAGGTGGACTTAGTGGATGATCCGGAGATACTGGATTTAGTGGAGTTAGAGGTAAGGGATTTGCTGAACAAGTATGAATTTCCTGGGGACAAGACGCCGATCATACGGGGGAGTGCGACGAAGGCGTTGGCGGATCCGGAGGGAGAAGGTGGGAAGCCGATATGGGAGTTGATGAAGGCGTTAGATGATTTTATTCCGGAGCCGGTGCGGGAGATAGACAAACCATTTTTGATGTCGATAGAGGATGTGTTTTCGATAACTGGACGGGGGACGGTGGTTACAGGTAGGATAGAGCGAGGGGTAGTGAAGGTAGGGGATGAGGTAGAGATAGTGGGATTTGGGGAGACGAAGAAGACGGTGGTGACAGGGGTAGAGATGTTTCGGAAGATTTTGGACCAGGGGCAGGCAGGGGACAATGTTGGGTGTTTATTGAGGGGGATAGGGAAGGAGGAGGTAGAGCGGGGGCAGGTATTGGCGAAGCCTGGGACGATCACTCCGCACAAGAAGTTTCGGGCGCAGATATATGCGTTGACGAAGGAAGAAGGTGGGCGGCACACGCCGTTTTTTACAGGTTATCGGCCGCAGTTTTATTTTCGGACGACGGATGTGACTGGGACGGTGAAGTTACCGGCTGGGGTAGAGATGGTGATGCCGGGCGACAATGCCAATGTGGAAGTGGAGCTGATTACGACGGTGGCCATGGAGAAGGGACTGCGGTTTGCGATCAGAGAAGGTGGACGGACGGTCGGTGCCGGCACCGTTACCGAAATCTTAGAGTAAGATCTCTGGTTATTAAAAATTTGGATTAAGGATTTCAAAAGATGAGAGATATAATTACCCTCCAGTGTTCAGATTGCAAGCGCAGAAACTACTCTACGACCAGAAATAAAAAGAAGCAGACTGAACGTCTCGAGCTGAAAAAATATTGCCCATTCTGCCGAAAGCACACGCTGCATAAAGAAGTAAAATAATGCTTAAAAAGCTGTGGGTGAGTAGCTCAATTGGCTAGAGCAGCGGTCTCCAAAACCGCAGGCT
>PNJE01000057.1 GCA_002877915.1 Candidatus Aminicenantota bacterium | reverse complement strand
GCGCCCTGTTTCCGAAGCCACCAGTTTTTTATATTCAGCGATTATTTCCTCCAGGATATTCTCGGTCAGTTCGTGATCATATTGAATATGGTTAGATTCCTTCTTAGATCTGAGAACTTCCTCGAATTTTTTCTTGGGAATTCCCAGGACAACATCTCCAAACATGTGAATTAATCGGCGATAGCAATCGAGGGCAAACCGCCGATTTCCAGTTTTCTTAGCCAGGCCCTCAACGGTTTTATCATTTAATCCGAGATTGAGAATGGTGTCCATCATCCCCGGCATTGAAAACTTGGCTCCGGAACGAACTGAAACCAGCAAAGGATTATCAGCCTCACCAAATTTTTGCCCGGATATTTTCTCCAGCTTCTTGAGATTAGCCATTACCTGCTGTTCGACTTCCTTAGGAATCTTATTCCCGGCTTTAAAGAAAATAGAACAAACTTCTGTAGAAATAGTAAAACCAGGCGGAACTGGAAGACCGATACTGGCCATTTCTGCCAGATTGGCTCCCTTTCCGCCAAGGATATCCTTCATATCTTTGTTGCCTTCAGCTTTCCCGGCTCCAAAAAAATAAACGTATTTTTTGGCCATGATTCTAACTCCTTCTCTAATCAAGTTGTTATTTAAAAAAATATACTCTTTAAGAATCTAAATTTCAAGATGCCCCCGATATTAAATACACAAAATATCAGTCAAATCGGCTTGTTATTTTGAGAAGCTGTTCTCTTTTCCTTTTTAGCACAATTTCTCCTTTCCCTATAGCTGATGAGCGATATTTTTCCTCTTTTTTGTTCCAAATTTTGGCAAAAAATTGGCACTTATAGCTTAATAAAGATAATTTGTTAGAAAGAACGGAGAAAAACTGAGGGGCTAACTCGATAAGAAAAAACCTATGATTTTAGTGGTTAGCTCAAGTCAGGGAAGATAGTCCTTTAAGACTTTTCCCTTATTATTTTATTTCCCAATTGTCGGCCATTCGGTCCTACCTGGATTAGTCATTATTTTCCCATTGAATTTTCAAAGGCCAAGGGCGATGCCTCAGAGTAAAAAACTGTCCTTTTTTATTCTGTCTTTCTAACAAATTTTGGGTACCTTGAAATCTGCTCAAGACCTTGGACCACATTTAAAAAGGCAGAAATCATTGCCCGGAGAAAAAAGTAATATTAAGGACATCACCAGCCAGACGGCATCTTCTAAAATTAACCAGAAATCGGTCCGTCGACTGATGGTCCCAAAGCAGCCGCATTCAACATTTATGCCCCGGATTATGGTAATAGCCACCAGCATTATAAAAAAAGTCAATAAACCACTAAGCAACAAGGCACTCGCTCGAGGGAAAATACCTATAATAAGAAAAAGGCCACCCAGGAGCTCGATCCACGGCAGGAACAAGGCCGTTAAAAACGATACCAACTGCCCGGTCAGGCGATAATTTCTGACATCTTGAGCAAAACTCAGGGGATCAGCTATTTTGGTCACCGCAGCCCAGATGAAAATTCCCCCAATAATTAACCGCAGGAGTAATAAAAAATATTTATTCCCTATTAATTTTTTCATTTTTCCACCGGATTTCCAGAAGCTATCCATTCGGCCCAACCGCCGGAATAAATCTTTAAATTTTTATAGCCGCGTTGATAGAGAATTTTTGCCAAGTTCAAGCTTGTCTGGCAATCTCCTGCCTCGCAGTAAATAACCAAAGCCTCGGGCGGCTCGAGAATTTTTAAAATTTCTTCATTCCCTCTTTGCACCTCTTCTAAGGGTATGGAAATAGCTCCGGGAATGTGGCCCCGGCTGTATTCAGATGCGCTCCGACTATCAATAAAAATTGCCTGTCGGTTGCTCCATAATTCTTCTGCTTCAGGAAGAGAAATAAATACAAGGCCGGGAAAACTCTCTTGAGAAATAAAAGCGGATTTAAATTCACCGGCTAAATACCTTTTAATCAACCCGAGATTGGTAACAATTCCCAGGAAAATAGATAGGCAAATTATGATTGATATTTCAATCCAAGTTCGCCGGTTAAAGATGGTCTTTTTAACCACCGTTTGGAATTCAACCAAATAGTTTTTGATATTTTTCCAGTCCCTGACGCAGGATTTCAATGGCTTCCCTCAAGTCTTCTTCTTTAAGGACGTAGGCAATTCTCACTTCATTCAAGCCTCGCCCGGGAGTGGCATAAAAACCGGGGCCGGGAGCGACCATGACCGTCTTTTTATTCAAAGAGAAATCGGTCAGCATCCACTGGACAAAATGTTCCGAATCTTTTACCGGAAGGCGGCAAATCATATAAAAGGCCCCTTGAGGTTTCTGCAACACCACCCCAGGAATTGAAGTCAGGCCGCCAAATAGCACATCCCGCCGTCGCTGGTATTCAAGCCTGATGGGCTCAAAATAACCCATGCCCATACGATAAGCCGCCAGGGCAGCATATTGTTCGACTGATGGGGGGCAAAGTCGAGCCTGGGCAAATTTCAGGACAGCTTGATAGACTTCTTCATTCCTGGTAATTATCGCTCCGACCCTCGCTCCGCACGAACTGAAACGCTTGGAAATACTATCAACTACAATTACCCGGTCTTCAATCTCAGGATACTCCAAAATGCTCTTGTGCTTCAGGCCATCATAGATGAATTCTTTATAAACTTCATCGCCAATTAAGAACAAATTATGCTTCTTGACGACCTCAACCACCTGCCTCAATTCCTCCTCAGTATAGACTGTCCCGGTGGGATTGTTAGGGGAACAAAGCAAGATGGCTCTCGTCCGGGGAGTTATCAGGGATTCAAGGCGATCAGCCGGTGGTAATCTAAAGCCATCCTCGACTTTAAGCGGCAACGGAACTATCTTTACCTCAGCAAAGGTGGCATAACCATTATAATTGGTATAAAAAGGTTCCGGAATGATGATTTCATCCCCCGGGTCAGCGACGACCGAAAACGAAAAATGGATAGCTTCAGAACCGCCTATGGTAATAAGAACATTATCTGCCGTGAGCTTGATATTATAATCAGCAAAATAATCAGCTATAGCCTGGCGGAGTTCCTCAAAGCCCTGGGATGGACCATAACCCAGAATCGGGCCTTCATATTGGTGGAAAGCCTCGATAACCGCTTTCGGCGTGGCGATATCCGGATCGCCAATATTGAGGTGGAAAATATGAATGCCCCTTTTTTTGGCTTCATCCGCATAAGGTTTTAACTTGCGGATAGGAGAAGCCTGGATATCTCTGGCTCTTCGGGAAATAAACATAGATTAGTCCTCCTGATTATGATTAATTATTATTATAAAAAATCGGTTGAGTTTATACAACTTTTATAAAAATAATCCGGGAATATTTCTACTGGCTTGAGTTTTCTCATAGAGCCAGCTTCAGGCTTTACGACCACGAATTGAACCAATTTCCTTAAATAAGCCGATAGAAAAATTTAACATTTGCCATCCAGGGGTTTTTCTGGTATTAAATTTGTTAAAAATAACTTAAAGAAACCAGCAAAATGATAATTGACCGACAGGCCAGAATTGTAGAGAAAAAAAATTGGGGAAGGTATTTTCTTTTTCGCTTGAAATCACCTGAAATTGCCCGTTCCAGCCAGCCAGGCCAATTCCTGATGATAAAAGTTTCGGAGACCACTTCTCCTTTGCTCCGCCGCCCCTTAAGCCTTCACTATCGAAGCAACCAGGAAGTGGAGATATTTTTCCAGGCGACGGGGATGGGAACCGAGTTGCTCTCTAAAAAAAAGGCGGGAGAAACCTTGGACATTCTCGGTCCTTTGGGTCGTGGTTTTTCCCTGAATAAGGAATTCAAAGGGAAAGAAGTTTTTTGTGTCGGCGGCGGCCGGGGCATAGCGCCACTATTCTTCCTGGCTAAAGAATTGCAATTACTTGGAGCCAGGCCGACTATCTTTTATGGCGGGAAAACTTCAGGTGATTTGCCTCTTCGATCGAAATTGGAAGAAGCCGGGCTGGAAATAAAAATTTCAACTGATGACGGTAGCACCGGTTTCCGTGGGTTGGTTACTTCGCTCGTGGAAAATGAACTTCAAAGCCAAAAACCAGCCTTTGTTTATGCCTGCGGCCCCGAAGCCATGATGAAGAAATTGAGTGAAATCTGTTTAAAAAATGAATTGTCAGCCGAGTTTTCTCTGGAATCAATTATGGGCTGTGGTATCGGAGCCTGCTGGGGATGCGTCCGACCATTCAGAAAAAACGGGGAAATCCATTATCTCAAGGTCTGCCAGGACGGACCAGTTTTCCACAGCCGCGAAATTGTCTGGATGGGAGAATGACCATGGTTGATCTGTCCGTTGATCTTGGATTTATAAAACTTAAAAATCCGGTGCTGGCCGCCAGTGGAACTTTCGGCTATGGTCTTGAATTCAAACCTTTCTTCAATCTGGATATGATAGGTGGATTCGTAGTCAAGGGTTTATATTTTAACCCGAGAGAGGGAAACCCGCCTCCAAGGCTGGTCGAAACTCCGAGTGGCTTAATTAACTCAGTCGGCCTGCAGGGAATAGGAGTAGAAGCCTTTTGTCGGGAAATCCTTCCGCAGCTCGACCAACTCGATACCGCTATCATAGCTAATGTTTGCGGAGAAGAAGAGGAAGAATATGCCCGGGTAGCCGAGTATTTAGGGCGATTTAAGGGCTTGGACGCTTTAGAGTTAAATATTTCCTGCCCGAACGTCCGGGAAGGCGGGAAATGCCCAGCCCAGGATGCTGAAGCCACTTACCGGACAGTCCGAAAAGTAAAGCAGGTTGCCTCTTTGCCGATAATTACCAAGCTTTCTCCGAATGTTACTGACATAGTTTCTGTGGCTTTGGCGGCAGAAGAAGCCGGCAGCGAGGGAATTTCGCTGGTAAATACATTTCTGGCGATGGCCATAGAACTCAAAACCAGAAAGCCTAAGTTAGGAAACATCCTCGGGGGATTGAGCGGTCCGGCAATTAAGCCCATCGCCCTGAGAATGGTCTGGCAGGTGGCCCAAGCAGTAAAAATTCCAGTGATTGGATTGGGAGGAATTTTTACGGCTGAGGATGCTCTGGAATTTATGGTTGCCGGGGCGGCGGCCGTACAGGTGGGGACAGCCAATTTTATTGATCCCGAGGCCTGCCTTAAAATCATCGAAGGGATGAAAAAATGGGCTGAGGAAAACGGAATTAATAGACTGAGCGAAATAACCGGCAGCCTAAAAATCTAAGATTTCTGGGAGAGCTTAAATCAACCAGCAACTGATTTAAAGAGCGACTTAAATAAAAAACTAAAGAATTCTAATAAACGGTGATGAAAGGTAAAACGTCAAAATGACTCGATTAATGACAATCGAAGAAATCAAAAAAAGGGTAATTATTGCCCTCGATGTTAAAAATGAGAAAGAAGCCCGGCAAGTGTTAGAGTCTCTACCTGAGGCCAAGATTTTTAAAGTTGGCCTGGAACTATTTACCGCCGAAGGACCAACAATCTTAGATGTGGTCAAGGATTATCACAGGGAAGTTTTCCTCGATCTCAAGCTGCATGACATTCCCAATACAGTGGCTGGAGCAGTCAGAGCAGCCATCTGTCATGGAGTCTCCATGCTCACTATTCATGCCTCGGGTGGAAAGGAAATGATGAAAAGGGCTTTAGAGGCAGCCAGGGAAACGGCCGAAAAAGAAAATAAGCCGTTACCGTTAATTCTTGGAGTTACTGTCCTGACCAGCTTAAAAGATAGTGAGCTCTTCGAAATAGGCTTTAGTTCCGATTCAAAAAATCAAGTCCTGCGCCTCGCTCGGTTAGCGGTAGAAGCTGGCCTTGAAGGAATTGTCTGCTCACCCCACGAAATAGAAATGCTTCGGACAGAAGTCGGGCCCAATATTAAAATAATCACACCCGGTATCAGACCGGCCTGGGCCGAAGCTCTTGACCAGAAGCGAATTATGACGCCGGCGGAGGCCTTTGAGAAGGGAGCCGATTATTTAGTAATCGGACGCCCCATCACCCAGGCTTCTTCTACGGGCGAAGCATTCCGCCGGGTAATAGCAGAATTAGAGGCCGCGATAAAAATGCCTTAAGGGAAAGATCACGCCTACAATTAAACTCATTGCCAAAACCAGGACTATATCTACAACTAGCGTTAAAATAAAATAACCCATAACTTTTTCCTTTGGGGTCTCCATCAGGCCATTCTGAAACCCTAAATAAAGAACGTAAAGGCCGTAAATCCCAGCCATTATGACCAGCACTGTCAGACCCGGGAAAATAAAAAACACCCCAGCCACAAAATAGGGGGTCATACTATAGGTAACCAGCTTCATAGCATTTTCTCAGTTAGGCCTGGATGAAAAATTCGGAGCAAGCGCCTCTATAACCAGAGCGGCAATAAATACAGAAGCTAAGGACAGCACATAGGAGACAACAGCCCTGGCCAGAGAAGAGCCAAACCCAATTCTAAGGTGTACCCCGCTAGGTAAAGAGGCCCCTATCAACCAGAAGCCCAAGAATTGAGCGGCCGAAGGAATAGCCGCCAAAATTAAAAGATATGATTTCAATAAGCCGTCAACGGTAATCTGCTCCTCTTTTATCTTTGCCCACTCTATTTGAGGTTTTAAGATAATACCCCGAACCCGTGGAAAAATATCCATTACCCTTCTCCTTTCTATTTTTTTAAAATTATACTTAATCGGCAAACCAAAGGTCAACAAAAAGCTCCCTTAGAAATTAACTTAATATGGATTAATACAAATATGAATGGTTTTTCATATATAGACAAATCCCTCCCTGCCAGAAAAACCTTCAATTTAGGAGGAGCCCCAATTATAGCTTCTAAAATCAAATAACTGTTGCCCAGGTTATTATTCCCGGAGAAAAAGCTTCTGAATCTCTGTTATTTTAATGAGGGAGGTAGTAAGAATGGAGGCGCGGGTCGAGGTTTTGCAGACCTCTCCCTTAGCCACTTGGGTACCGCGCCTTATTTATCATTACCACCTCTATCCTGACAAAAACAATGGAGCGGGCGATGGGACTTGAACCCACGGCCTTCTGCTTGGCAAGCAGACGTTCTACCACTGAACTACGCCCGCCCGGGTCATCTTCGAGTATAGAAAAACTAACAAAAATATTCGTTTCTGTCAACAGAGATGAGGGCAAAGCTGAAAAAAGCTCCCTTCTTTACGTCCGAGATTTAAACTTTTAAAAAATCTGGCCCGGCAGGCTTTTTAATAGGTTAAATAAGAATTTATAATCTTTAAGGTGAGAATAAAGAACTTAAGGACAAAGATTTTATGGAATCCCTGAATTAAATAATTAAATTAACTACCGATGAATTTACCAGCCATCACTTGACCTGGACTATGTCTCCCTTTTCTACAGCCTCCCGGCAGGAAAGCACCCTGACGGTAGCAGTTTTTTTCTGAGTATCAATCACTACCAAATTACCTATAGCCTCCCTCGGATAATTGGGCTTCTTCTGACGGAAAATAGTCATTTGCTGTCCGACCTTCAATCCTTGTTCAGCACCAACGTTAATCAGGGCCCAGTGTCCGGTGGCCGCAATATTGAAATCAGTATCAAGATAAATCACCTGCCCGGTCAGGCTTTCTCCCGGCTTGAGATTATTATTATAGCCAAGATCCTTCCCAATGACTGTTTCTTTCTCCTCGAAAGGTATTAAGTAATTTCCAACCTGGATATCGCCGCAGCTTTTTTCTATCTTGACTACACCCACATGATCCTCCAGCCTGATAATCCGGACTTTCCCTTTTTTCTGGGCTAAGTAGCCAAGCTTGGCAATCGGATTTTCAATCTGGAGTGCCAGAAACATCTGACCGACATCCAGCCCGTCTTCTTTTCCCTTGTTAATATAAAAAGTATCGGAGTCGACCATCATCGCCCGCTCGTCTTCCCTTTCCGAGCCGATTATTTTTATCTCCGGGATTTTCTGGTCCCAAATTAAAATTGAGCAGTACATATCAGAATCAGAGATTAACGGATATTCTTCGGCAAAAATCTTGGCTTTCTGGACCTGATTTTCCTGAGCTGATAGTCCAGCTGGACCGAAGAACAGGCTCAAAACTACCAGGACAGAAACCCCGGCCAGAACTAAAAAGCTTCTTTTCATCTTGGCACCTCTTGATAATATTTATTCCACCCTGGGGCTATTATAATTTTGCCTTTTCCATGATGTCAACATAAATTTTAGGGCTGATTCTAAAAGAGACCAAAGGTCGTCTTTCTTTTTAAGCTCAAATCAGTTAAAATTTCTCCGCATGAAAAAAAAGCTCTCGGTAGTGTTGCTCTTCGGGGGGCGTTCCGCCGAGCATGAGGTTTCTATAATTTCGGCCCGATCGATCTATAAAAATCTTGATCCGGAAAAATATAAGGTAACCTCAATTTACCTAAACAAGAAGGGCCAATGGAAGCAAGTCTCTTCCCCATTTTCATCAGCCAGAGAATTAAAGGCCGGGTCCTCATTCTCATTTCTTCCCTGGTTTGAGCTAACTGGCCGACCTGAAATTAAAGGAGATGTTTATTTTCCTGTTCTCCACGGTCCCTACGGTGAAGATGGAACCATCCAGGGGCTGCTGGAAATGGCCGATGTGCCTTATGTGGGAGCGGGAGTTATGGCTTCAGCTATTGGCATGGATAAAGCCACCTTCAAAAATTTGTTGAGTTATTTAGGCCTGCCAGTGGTCCCTTACTTAATCCTTTACGAAGAAAACTGGAAAGAAAGTAGCCTGGCGGTAGAAAAGCTAATACAGTCCAGGTTTGATTGGCCCCTTTTTGTCAAGCCAGCTAATCTTGGTTCCTCAGTTGGTATTACCAAGGTTAAAAACCGCAAAAGCCTCAGGCCGGCTCTGCAACTGGCTTTTCGCTACGATCGAAAGATTCTGGTGGAAAAGGCCATCACTGGCCAGGAAATTGAATGCAGCGTCCTGGGCAATGAACGGCCAATTGCTTCTATTCCTGGAGAAGTTATTCCCTACCGAGAATTTTATGATTATGCTGATAAATATTTAGAGGGAAAAACTGAGTTCAAAATCCCGGCTGATTTACCTGAATCACTTTCTCGAAAGGTCCAGCAGCTGGCGATAGCTTCTTTTAAAGCCATAGAGGCAAGCGGTTTAGCCAGGGTTGATTTTTTTGTAGAAAAATCAACTCAAAAAATCTATATCAATGAAATCAATACTCTTCCCGGTTTCACCGAAATCAGCATGTATCCCCGATTATGGGAAGCCAGTGGCCTGAGTTTCAGGAATCTCCTGGACCGGCTAATCGAGCTGGCTCTGGAAAGACACCAGAATAAAAAACGTTGCCTGAGGAAAACCTGAAAAATGGCCAGAATCCTTGCTATTGATTACGGCGACCGCCATCTTGGTTTGGCTCTGAGTGACCCGTTAGAGATAACCGCTCAGCCTTTTGGTTCTTATAGACTTCTGGATGACGAAAGAAAAAACAGAGATTTTTTTAAAAAGCTGGTTGAAGAAAAGAAGGTGGAAGAAATTGTTCTTGGCCTGCCACTGCGGATGAACGGGACCGAGGGAACCAGGGCCAGCCTGACGCGGGATTTTGCCCGCTGGCTGGAAGAAGTTACCGGGAAAAAAGTGGTTTTCTGGGATGAAAGGCTGACTACCAAAGAGGCTAATAAAAAAATGAAAGGATTAAAAGGCAACCTAAAAGAAAAAAAAGATCGGGAAGATCAATTTGCCGCTGTGATTATCTTGGAAGCCTATCTGGAAAAAAAACGCCAAAATGTTGAGTCTGATTCAAAAACTAATTAAGCTTGCCCTAATCTTACTGATTTTGCTCAATCTTTTACTGGCTTTTTCTCTTAGCCAATTTTTGAACCGGCCTTATGGTCAGGAATCTGGGAAAAAAACAATTGAGATCGAAAAGGGCCAGGGGACTCGAATTATTGCCCGGCACCTGAAGAAAAATGGATTGTTAAGTAATTCCCTATTTTTTCGCCTTTCTTACAGTCTTTATTATTCGCCCCGCTTCCTGATGGCCGGGGAATACCAGTTCAGCTTGCCGGTTTCGCCTAAAAAAATTATTCTCGACCTTATTGGCGGGAAAATTATGCTCCATCCGATTACTATTCCGGAGGGATTGACCTACGAAGAAATCGCCTCACTTCTTATCGAGAAACAATACCCAATAGAAGGGTCATTTACCGAAGCCTGCCAGCAAGCCGAATTGGTTCAGGCTTTTGATCCTAAAGCCACCAACCTGGAAGGATATTTATATCCAGAAACCTATTTTTTTGGCCGCGGAGCAAAAGCCCAAGAATTGGTCAAAGCTATGGTTGAGCAATTTACCCGGGTTTTTGGAGAAAAAGAAAGAAGGCGGGCTAAAGAACTCGGTATGAGCATTAGAGAAGTAGTCACCCTGGCCTCGCTTATTGAGAAAGAAACTTCTCGGCCAGAGGAAAAAGTGCTGGTCTCAGCCGTCTTCCATAATCGCTTGCGGTTGGGGATGAAGCTTGATTGTGACCCGACAATAATTTATGCGTTAAAACTTCAGAATCGGTTTGATGGAAACCTGCGGCTAAGTGATAAGAGCCTGGATTCCCCTTACAATACCTATTTATATCCCGGACTGCCTCCCGGTCCTATTTGCAATCCAGGCAAGGAGGCGATTATGGCCGCTCTTTATCCGGCCCCGGTTGATTTTCTTTATTTTGTTTCCCGTGGGGACGGCAGTCATACTTTCAACCGGAGTTATAATGAGCACCTAAAAGCAGTTAAAAGATTTCAGTTGAAAAATAAAGGACATTTAAGGTAAAATTTATGCTTATTTTAATGAGCTTTTTTAGAAGGAATTTGTAAATAAAATTTACAAGATAGGAAGAAAAAACAGAGGACCAAAAGAGAAAATCCCCCTTCTTAGCTGGCATAATTCTTGCAGTTAAGAAGCCGGTGAAAGATATAAACAGGAGGAAAGATGAATTTCAAAAAAATTTTTACCTTATCTCTGGCTCTGATCTTGATCCTGATCCTGAGCGTGAATATTTCTCAGGCCTGGCCCCAGAAAAAAGACCAAAAAAAGGATCAGAAAAAAGAACAAAAAGCCCAATCGGTAATTCCAAAGGATATTAAAAACATTTTAGAACAGGGTTTGCCCACCCGGCAGGTAAAAACCGACCTTCCTTTCCAGTTCATCAGCAATTACATTCTTCCAGCCAAAGGAACATACATTGGAATTTTTGCTACCAAAATTAAAAACGCCGATCTGGAATATACTCAAGCTCCTTCTGACCCTCAAAATTATAAAAGCGAGGTCGAAGTCTTCTTCCAGTTTTATCGAGACGAAAATGGAACTCCAAAATTAGTCACTGAAAATAAGGCCCCCGGCTCTTTTTTCATTCCGGCTGCTGATTATAAGCCCGAAGCTGAAAACTATTATTATCTCGGCTACCCCCTTTCCAGCGGCAAATACATCCTGGCTGCAGCCATCGGCAATAAAGTCACCAAAAAATTAGGAACTGCTTACTACGAATTTGAAATCCCTAATTACGAGGATATCGTCAAGAATAATAAAATGGAGACAACTTCTCTGTTAATGCTGAAAGATATTGAGCAAATGGATACTCAGGAAAATTATCCAAACTTTCATATGAACTATTTTAGCTGGATGATCCTTAAAGCTTTTCCTTACACTGATAATAACTTAAAGCCTGGAGATCAGCCGACCCTGATGTTTCTGGTCTATGGAGTGAAACCCGATGCGACCGGCAAAGTTGAAATTGAGGTGAATTACGATATTAGAAAAGACAACAACAAGATCGTTGCTTTTACCCCAATGAAATATGACAGTCCCTTCATCAATCAGCAGATTCCCATCCCGACGGCCAAGAAAGTTAAAATTACTGATAGCAAGGGAGAGAGGATCGAAGACCGACCTCTGGAACCAGGCAATTACGAGCTGGTGATTAATATTAAAGACGTCGTCAGTGGTCTAACCCTGGAGAAAAAGATACCCTTTGAGTTAATCGTTCCATAAGAAAAAGGTAAGTTGCCAACCGATTTGATTTAAGGGGCAGCAGAACATTTCTGCGGCCCCTTTTTTTATTGATTAATCCCCGGATAAATAAGCTGGAAAATCTTTTTGATAGAAATCTCGGTGTTTAATTTCCAAGATCGTTTTATAAAAATCAACTCTTATGTTTAAGTGGCAGATCTATTTTATCTTTATAGTTTTTAAATAATTAACCAGAAAAGTCTATATTTTTAAACCAACCAATAAGGAATTAAAACTTATGATTCTTGAATGAAAATCAAGCTGAATATCGCGGCTTCATTTGTAATTGCCGAAAATGGCTAAATTTAAGATAATTTTAGCCCACTCCCCCCTGGCCTTTAAGCATTTGGGAATCTTTTGAGCCCTTCCTCAGGATTCTTATTACTTGTCCCGGTAAATCTATTTGGTTTTAAACCAAGTTTTTATTTTCGGTGCTTTTCTTTTTCTCTCCGCGGTTCAGCTTTTTTTCTTCTCCACTTCCTCCAGGAGCTTTTTCACCTCGGGCTGATCGGAATTTAATTGAAGCGAGGCTCTAAGAGCCATGGCGGCTTTTTCTTTCTGGCCAACTTTAAGATAAGCCTGGCCCAAGGCGTTGAGCACCCCAATATCACTGTTATAAATAGAATTGGCCTGATTTAATTCTTCTATCGCCTGATTTAAATTTTCTTTCCCCAGGTAAGCTTTCCCTCGGAAAAAATGATAATCAAATTGGTTATTAGCTTCGTCTTTCAATTTGGAGCTGACTTCCAGCACTCGGTCAAATTGATTGGTGCGAAGAAGGAACTGGCAATAGCTGATTATTGCTTCTTTAAAATTGGGATTGGATTTTAAGGTTGCTTGGTAATAAAAGTCAGCCAGATCATCCCGTTTCAGCTTATCGC
This sequence comes from Candidatus Aminicenantota bacterium, assembly GCA_002877915.1. Lineage (GTDB taxonomy): Bacteria > Acidobacteriota > Aminicenantia > Aminicenantales > Saccharicenantaceae > Saccharicenans. The sequence continues at coordinate 3,271 of PNJE01000057.1, read as the reverse complement.
ATTGTTCAGCCAAAGCATAAAAAAAGGCATACTGGTGCCGGGAAAGGGAAACGGCCCTGGCCTGGCTGATCGGGTGACCGATAGCCTCCTCGGCTGAAATTATAAAAGTCCCCTTATTTTCGGCCAAGACATTCCCTGCTCCATCCATTAGCCTAACCTGAATTTCGTAGTAGTCAGGCACAAATTCCTTAGCCGGCAGAACTTGCTCTAAGCTGACCATCCGGGAAAATGGCAGCTGATTCAGTTCAGCTTCTATCACTTTTTCCGCCGCATTCTCTGGTTTCACTCCCTTGATCTTAATAACCACTTTGCCTCTTTGCCTCAGGTCCTCAGACAAATTATTGAGGGCCAGGAGAATCACTAACTGGTCAGAGGCAGAAAGAGTATCCTTCGGGTCAACTACTAACTTGGTCTCGTTAATCTTAAAAGGGAGATGAATATCGCGTCCGAACTTCTGCAGCTTATAGCCAATGTAAGGGCCAAAAAGGGTTGGGATATCAGCCGCCTTTTTAACTTCCAGATTCTTTTCGAAAATACTGAACTCTTTGCCCACCGAATTCTGGAGAAGAACTGTTAACTGATATTCTCCTTCAGTTACCGGGAAGCTATCCTCAACGGCCAGGCCATTGCTTTTAACCCGGGCAACAGCTTCTTCAGGAAAATAGACGGGAATTTCTCTGGTATATTGGAAAATCAGGTTATTTTTCTGCCGCAAACTGACATTCAAAGTAAAATTACAAAAATATTGTTTTTTAGGTTCGTAAAAATCAACCGAAATATTTTTAGGAGCAATGATAAAGTTAATAAAATTCAACCCGGTATCGGGATCAGGAATCACTTCCACCGACCCATCACTGTCTATAAAATTAGTCAGGTATTCGGTCGAAACCAGCCCCACATAGTTAAGGAAATGAGAGGCATAGGAGGGATTAATATCCTTTTTGGGAGATTCTAAAATCTGGGCCATAATCATAGCATTCCGGGGAGAAGGCTGATAGAAAGATGGTCCGTATTCACCCGGAACATAAGTGATGGCTGGATCCGCCAGAGTCGGGGCTATTTTCCTAATGGTTTCGTAGATACTTTCATAATCCGTCAGATCCAAGTCGCGTTTATTTTCCAGGAGACTGGCCGGGCCATCAGCTAAAGGGTCATACAGCTTGAATTCTCCAACGCCCGCTTTCTGGAAAAAAATCAATTCAAAATGGACCGGCAGACCTTTATTCACATCTCCATAATAGGTCCAGATCTGACAGGGAACGATCCCGGTCTTACCTTCAAGCCTTTCAATGCTGGCAGGTGGCCCGAGAATCATATATATCCGTCCCATATCAGTCTGCCAGCCTTCTCGTGAAGTTCCGCGGTGGAAAAAAGTGTTCACATACTCAAACCGTTTAATTATCTCCTCTTTGTATTCATTCTCTGGGGTTCCCGGGGTCGGGTCTCTCATTTTCCAGAAAGTATCAATAAAGGCATCCCTATCCTGATCTCTGGTCAGCTTCATAAAGACATCTCTCTCTTGATCGGTAATAATATAAGCTACCAATTTTAGCCAATCTTGATATTTTTTCGGCAAGTCCTTTTCTTTAACCTGGGCCGCCAGATTGAAAGACAGGCTAACTATAACCAGCCCGGTAAGGAATAAAATTGACAATTTTTTTATATAACTCATACCTCCTCTTCTCCCGTTATATTAACTTCCTTTCCAGCTGACAAGTTGCTTTAAACAGAGCAAAAGATTAATTAAATCTTAGTTTTTAAAAATTCAATAAAATTCTTAACCTGAACAGCCCTTTCTGACTCGGCATCATACTTGAGATAATTCTGAAATGTAGTTAGAGCCTCTTTGTAATTTCCCAGGGTCAACTGGGTAAGGCCTAACTGATAAATAGCATCGAGAAAGTCGGGCTGGAGTTCTACTGCTTTCTGATAATATTTCAGAGCCTGATCATGGCGGGAATGGTTAAAATAGATGGTTCCAATATTGTAAAGGACCACCGGATCATCGATTTTAGCAATATCCAGCTTGCTGTACCATTCCATCGCTTTATCTACATCATTTTTATTAATATAGGCATTGCCCAGGGCGATCAAAGCCGGGACAAATTGGGGATTCTTATCAATAACTTTCTGATAGTAACTAATGGCCTGGTCATAATTTTCTTTCTTGAAATAGCAATTTCCAATGCTGTAGTTGATGACATAGGCATCAGGAAATTTATTTATCATATCCTGATAGATAGCCAGAGCTGCATCTATGTCGCCCTTATCAAAAAGGGCATTTCCTTTTTCCAGCTCATCAAGCAGATCTTTGCTTAAAACCAGGCCTTCAAGCTTTTTCATCTTAGTTTCTATCACCGGAGCCTTTAGTTGACCTTCAGAAACTTGGGTACTGATTTTCTTGGGCTCATAGCCGGTCTTATTAAAATCGATGTACCAGGTTCCTCCCCGAATCATATTGGCTGACCATTCTCCTTTGGCATTAGTCTTGGTTTCGAAACCAGAATCTGAAGAAACATGATATAGTTTTACCCTGACGTCGGCCAGGGGCTGGCCTTGCTCATCTGTCACAACCCCTCTGATTCTCGCCCGGCCGGCATAAGCTTGAGGAAAAGCCGCTGAGGCAGCAAATAAAATCAATAAAAAGAACAACCCTAACTCCCATATAAACAAATGTCCTTTTTTAATCATAAAATACCTCCTCCAGAAAATCTGAAAATCCATTTTTCTCATACTCGAGCTTATAAATTATAACATTTATTTAAATTTATTTCAGTCAAAGATTTAGCTGATTTTCTTTCTTATCGGCCTCCGCGGCTAAGAGCTAAAAAAGCCCTTAGCTATTATCTTGAGCGGGCCTATTAATTTTCTTTCAACCTCAGACCGATTCCTGAAGATTCAAAAACAATGAATAATATGGGACAATGGGCGGGATTTTTTACCTCCTATTTAACGGTTTGCTCTTGAAAAAAGCCAAGACTAACCTAATCACAACCAGAGTAAAAAATAATTTCAGAAACTATCTTCAGGTCATCCCAGGAAAGATTCGCCGACAAAAATGTTTGCTGCCTTTATTCTGATATTAATAATAATACCCAGCCCGGCTGAGAACTCGAGTTCTGGGTCTATTAACGCTAACTTTTAAATTGATAAATTCTTCGGCTGAGGCCGAAATCTCCGGTCGATAAAAAAGAAGATAATAATCTCTGGAAACAGCCTCTACTTTTTGAAATAGGTTGGTCAAATTCTTGCCTGAAAATACTCCCCCGGC
>PNJE01000059.1 GCA_002877915.1 Candidatus Aminicenantota bacterium | reverse complement strand
CCGAGTGAAACAAGATATATAGAGGTTAAAGCCAGAGCCAATGAAGGCGATATAGTTTTAACCCAAAACGAATGGTTTATTGCCAAGCGCTTTAAAGAACAATACTGGCTTTATATCATTTCAAACGCCGCTACCGCCCCTACTTTGAGCATCATTCAAAATCCGGCCGAAAACTTAGCCGCCACCGAAAAAATCGAGGTGGTCCGTTTCGTTATTCCAGCCAACGAATGGAAATCTAAAAAGATAGAGGAGATAAAATTATCATGAAGGATAAAAGGCTTATCGAAGTAACCTTTCCAGTTAAAGAAGTTAGCAAAATTTCAGCTAAGGAAAAAAACATAAGGCATGGGCACATTTCGACTTTACATATTTGGTGGACGAGGAAACCGCTGGCTTCATCTCGGGCCACCAATTTTGCGGCTTTAATTCCTGCTCCTGATGACCCGGTTGAGCTGGAAAAGAAAAGGCAATTTATCATAGAGCTTTCCAAATGGGAAAATTCTTTAAACCAGAGTCTTTTAGAAAAAGCCAGAAAAGAAATTCTGGAAGCCAATGGTGGGGTTCCGCCGAAGGTGCTCGATTGTTTTGCCGGCGGAGGCTCTATTCCTCTTGAGGCTTTAAGATTAGGCTGCGAAACCCATGCCGTTGAATATAATCCTGTGGCTGTCCTTATCCTAAAATGTACCTTAGAATATCCTCAAAAATATGGTCGGGCCCAAAATATTTCATCCGACTTAAAATTAGGAAGCCAAAAGAGCACAAATCCGCTTTTGGACGATGTGGAAAAATGGGGAAATTGGGTTCTAAAAGAAGCTCAAGAAGAAATAGGGAATTTTTATCCAGCCGATGAAGATGGCTCTATTCCGGTTGGGTATTATTGGATGAGAACAATTTCGTGTCAAAATCCATCTTGTAGTGCAGAAATACCTCTTACAGCCAACTTCTGGCTGGCCAAAAAAGAAAATAAAAAAGTGGCCCTTTATCCTTATATTTATGGGAAAAAGGTTAAATTCAAGATAGTCGGCACTGGTTATGAAAAAATGCCCAAGGATTTTGACCCAGAAAGAGGCACAGTTTCCAGAGCGGTGGCCATTTGTCCTGTTTGTGGCTCAACTATTGATGACAAAACTACAAGAAGGCTTTTTCAGGAAGGAAAAGCCGGGGAGAGGATGGTAGCCGTTGTTCTCCACCATCCAGAAAGATCCGGGAAAACTTATCGGCTGGCCACGGAAAAAGACATGGATGTTTTTAAAAAAGCTGAGCACTATTTAGAGAAAAAAAGGCAGGAATTATTTGATAAATGGGGCTTTGACCCAGTGCCAGATGAACCAACGCCAGAGGGGAAGGGAAGGGGAGCAGAAAGAGCTTTTTCTGTTCGTAATTATGGATTAAATACTTGGGGTGAGCTCTTCAACTCCCGCCAAAAGCTTGCCTTGATTACCTTTACAGAAAAAGTTCGACAGGCTTATGAGAAGATGATTGAGGAAAGATGCGATGCGGAGTACGCCAAGGCGGTGGTCGGGTATTTGTCAATCGCACTTGATAAATTAGTTATGTTTACAAGTTCAAATTGCACTTGGAAAGTTGATACTACTCAAGTTATAAATGCTTTCGTAGGACGGCAGGCACTTCAAATGACTTGGGATTATTTTGAACTAAATCCTGTATCTGGAATAAGCACAAGCTATAATAATTTAATTGAAGTAATAATTGACTCATTTAAAATTTTACACGGAATTGGATTATCAGCTACAGTCACCCAATCCTCTGCTACCTCTCTTCCTTATCCCGACAACTACTTTGATGCGGTCTTCACCGACCCTCCTTATTATGACAACGTGCCTTATTCTTATCTTTCAGATTTCTTTTATGTTTGGCTGAAACGCTCCTTAGGGGATTTATATCCAGAATTGTTTACCACTCCTTTAACTCCTAAGAAAGATGAAATTGTTGCCTATTCCCATAATAAAGGTGGATTTGAAGCGGGGAAGAAA
>PNJE01000038.1 GCA_002877915.1 Candidatus Aminicenantota bacterium | reverse complement strand
AAGGGGAGGGGGCTTACAGACTTCAGGAGGAAGGTGGAGCCGAGGAGGGAAATAGCCTCCTAAATAAAAATACAAAAAATAAAAATAACGATTTTAAGATTGAGGTCAGTAAACTACGGGCAGCAGAATTTTCGCCTGATGAGCCTGGGCTAATTGTGGTGGCTTCTCGGTCTCATTTTGACCCTGAGACCCAAAAATTCATCGAGCGACTGAATAATCCTGCGCTGGTTTCAGTCGGTAGCTCTCTTAAATTTATGCTGTTGGCTGAGGGTAAAGCTCATCTTTACCCGCGCCTTGGCCGAACGATGGAATGGGATACGGCCGCCGGCCAGGCCATCCTGGAAGAAGCTGGCGGTCAGGTCCTGGAATTCTACAGCCGCCGCCCGCTAACCTACAACAAAGAATCCCTGGTCAACCCGCCTTTCCTCGCCACCGGTAAAGTCAAACGATAATCAAGAAACGACGAAATTAAGAAACTTAAAAAGATAGGAATTTTGTTTTCTGCTGAGCTGGGTAAATGAGAATGCCTATATCAAGGCTGATAAGCTGGAGCCATTTTTAGAGAAGGAGGTGGTTCAGGCCTCTAATTAGAGGCTAAAAATGAAGCGTTTACCATGGCCATTTTGCGAACAATTCCTAACATTGCCCCGCTGCTGGCCAGCGCCTCCAGCGAGACCCATGGAGAATATCAAAATGGCCATCGTCGCTTGTGATTACAATAGGCAGGGCTTAGCGTTTAACTTCGCCGCGACGCAGCTGGCGGTACAGGTCTAAAGATTCTTTAATAATATTGATAGCTTCCTCCGGGCCCATAAAGTCCTCCACGATAACCTGTTTGTTTTCCAGCGCTTTGTAATCCTCGAAGAAACGGCGGATTTCTTTGAGGGTATGAGCAGGTAATTGGTTATGGTGAGTATAGTCGGCAAAGGCCGGGTCATCAACGGCTACGGCCAGGATTTTATCATCGAGACCTTTTTCATCTCTCATGCGCATGGCCCCAATAGCTCTGGCTTGAACAACAGTCAAGGGATGTACTGGCTCTTGCATCAATACCAGAGCGTCCAGCGGGTCAGAATCGTCGCAAAAAGACCTCGGAATGAAACCATAATTGGCCGGGTAATAAACAGCGCTATACAACACCCGGTCAAGACGCAAAAACCCGGATTCTTTATCGAGCTCGTATTTGTTTTTGCTTCCCATAGGAACTTCTATCACCACGGGAAAAGCCCGGTCGATGAGAGTATCATCCACGTAAACATCATGCCACGGATGCATCTTTGCCTCCTTCAGCAGATTTAGCTACTTCTAAACTTTTATTTTCAAGCAAATTATATCATATAGGCCGATTTTAGCGTAAATAATCATTTCTGCTTGACAGGTCCCTTATCGGGCTTATTTCTCCTTTTTCCCCTTTTCAACACAGTGCCACTTTTTCCAGGTTGCGTTTATAATTTTTTTAGGGGATATAATTGCCCCTGTTTCCCAGTCCATTAAACGAGATAAAGATAAATGGTTTTTCGTCTTTAATTTTCAGTTTCGAAAATGTCTTGGCTGCTTTTGGAAAATATTGGGTAGGTTGGATCAGTAGAATTAAACTAATTAAATAAAGCATTGACCAAGATAATTGGTTCTTTCTACAGCGAGTTAATGTTATTTTAACTCAAATGAACAAAATCAAATTTTACAAAGAATCTAAAGCAGTTTATTTAATTTCCCGGATATAAATGTTCTTAAAGTAGAGCGGGGTGTTATGGGCTTGAAGCTCAATCTGGCCGCAGCGGTAAATCGGTTTATCCCGTTCCCAGTAATTTTCCATAACCACGTTATCCACCACTAACTCACCATTAAGATAAACGGTGACTCGCTCGCCTACCATTTTGAGGTAAAAAGTATTCCAGGTGCCAACTGGGTTATCGGCTCGCTTTAGGGGCTTATTAGGGTTTTTCTGATTATTGTATAGGCCGCCCGAACCTTCGGGCCATTGGGCTGGGTCCCAGATTTGCACCTGCGGCGAACCGCGCAAATAAATTCCACTATCTCCACCGGGCTCAATCTTCCAGTCAACAAACATTTCAAAATCACAGTAGTCTTTGACTGTGCACAGGCTGTGGCCCTGGCCGTCGAAGACTAATACCCCATCCACCACCCGCCAATGCTGGCGCATATCTTCGTCCGCTTTTTTCTGCTGGGCAGCCAGCTCTTTCGGAGTCATCTTTGCCCGCTGCACCGGGTCTCCGACCAGCCCTTTCCAACCAAAAAGATCCTTGCGGTTAAACAGCGGCTCAAAACCTTCCTGCCTGAGCAGCCGATCCAAATAATCTTCTGTTTCCTGGATTTCCAGGTCTTCTTTAAGGAAAGGAAGGGCCTTTTTCAAAATCATTATTGTCTCAAAACCACTCAAGCCTTTCTCGCCGGCTACTGGCCTGGCCAGGCGGCAGGCTAAGCTCACGGCCCGGTCGCGCAGATTTTCGTCTGAGAAAAATTCAGAAATTTCTTTCAAGGCCATAACGTCCCGAATGCTGGCCCAGGCCATCAACATAAAATTTTTCTCGTCCGGGTAGGTAACCAGTGGCTTTACCTCTTCGAGTGTTCGGAGTTTTTCCTCCTTGCTTACCCCTGGCGCTTTCATCAACCGGGCCAGTCCTTGGAAAGCCAAATAGCGGACTTTCCTGTCCGAATTACTTTTAATTAAATCTACCAGGTAAGGAACAGCTTCAAATTCTGGCCAGTTGGTCAAAGAAGCAAGCGCCGCTCCGCTTATTTCAGCTGAGTGGTCATTAAGCGCCTGGACCACGGTTTTCAGGCATTCTTGACCGCCGATTTGATAAAGCATTTTAAGCCCAGCAGCTTTTTCTTTTCCGTTCTTTTTGACCAGCAAGCTGAGGATTTTCTGCTGTCTTTCTATCTTGTCTTGTATTTGCCCGCAAGCTGCGACCACGGCTTTCTGGTATCCTGAAATTAAGGCCGGGTCCTCTACCGCTGTCAATTTATTAACCAGCCAGTCCAAATCGCTTGGGCCAACCACCAGGGCTAAACAATCCACAGCTGCTTTTTTAAGCTGAGGATTTTCGGATTCAATAGCCGGAAGAACAAGGCCTTTCCAGTCAGGTCCCATAAAACCCTGCATTTCCTCGAGCACTGTAGTTTTAGTAGTTTCAGAAAACTGTGAGAAATTCTCTATCAGGCTATCTTTATAAACTTCGGGTTTGAGCGTCTTCAGGAGTTCCAGAATCAGGGTCGCCTCGGCTTCTGAATTATTAAGCCTGGATAGAAGTTGAGGGACAGCTTTCTCTTTTTCTAATATAAAAAAAGCCCTGAGGCCGGCCAGCCTAATTGATTCGTCTTGGTCATTCAGCAAATCTTCTGCTGCCTTGAGCACTTTTTGAATTTGCTCTAATTGATTTTGCTCGACTACCTGGCCCAGAAGTTCAATTACTTCGGCTCTATTTTTAATGGGCAGGCCTGGCAGGCTTTTGGTTAGCTGGTCAATTAATTCTGGCCATTTATAACGTTTGGCCAAACTAAGAGCTTCCTGGCGAAAAGATGGTTCATCACTCCAGAGAGCCTTGATTATTTCGGGCACCGACTTTTCTTTACTTATGGTCACCAAGATATTGAGAGCTTCAATCCGATACGAAACTTCGTCTTTTTCCGTTAGAACAGATAGAGCTTTCTCAGCTATTCTTTGAGCTCTTTCTAATTGGCCAACTTCAGCTAATCTCCGGGCGTAACGGAGGTAAAGGGCGATTGCCTGACTTTTTTCTTCTTTAGAAGAAAGGGTTGGCCTTGAGGTCAGCAGAGGCTCGATGGTCAGGTCGGGAATTTCAACCAGGGCGGTTAAAGCCAGGTTTTTAATTTCAGGGTCGGGGGATTCCGCAAAGCGCCTCAGCTTCGGGCCAGCTTTTTTGCTTTTGATAAGTCCAAGCGCCTGGATTACCGGCTGAATTGAATTTCCTGGCAGATGATCAAGCTCCTTGACCAGAATATTTTCTGCTTCCTGACTGCTTCCCCTCAACATAGCCCGAACAGTAATTTCTGTCAGGGCTGAATTTCTTAAGAAAGGCCGAAGCTGATTAAGGTTCGAGTCAGTAATTATCAGCTCAATTTCTTGCAGCAAAAATGCTTTTACCTCATCTGATTGAAGATGGCGGCAGTTTTCCAGAATATCTGCCGCTAATTGGCGCCGATATTTTTTATAAGTATTTTGATTGCTTAGGTTGATGAGTCCATCAAGGGCATAGCGAACAAGAGAATCATCAGCCTGTCCAGCAGGCACTAATCGCCAACAGAGTTCTTTGATTACCGGAGAACCAACGTTTATCATAGCGGAGAAAATTTTCTGAGCTTCATCTTTATTTTCGGCCGGTAACTGGCGCAACCATATATCAACTTGCTGGCTGATTGGCTTTTCTTCGACCCTAACAGTTTCTAAATTTTTGTGGGTGTCTTTAACCGAAGTGACCCAAGCCGATAATGGAAGTGAGGCGAAGAGAAAAATGGCGGCAAAAATAATCATAGAGATAGCAAAGGCCAAGGTAAGATTTGTCCGACTTTCAAACTTAAATCTGGAATGGTAGATATTTTTTAAGAGGTCTGGCTTATTTTTATGTGTTTCTCTTTTAGAATTAAAGATTAATTGGTCTTCTCGCCTGATTTTAAAGCTATTTTTGGGTTGGGAAGTGATTTTTTCCATTTTCTTATCTTTCCTGTTTATTTATTATTAGACTGGCATTCATTTTTTTCGCCTAATTTTCATATTGGTATTATCCCTGGCGGCAGGTCCATTTTCCAAATCTATTATTTCCCTTGATTTTAAAGGAAAATTGGCTATCTTCCTCGATTGTTTGGCCTGAGTTTTGTTCATACTTTTTCCCTCAGTTTCAATCAAGCATCAGGTTCCAGGGGCTGCGCATGGGCTCGTGAATCAAACGGTTGGCTTCCTCATCACCAGGGAAAATCTGCTTGTCAGGGTCAAATTTTAGGTTGCGGCCAAGGCGCACAGCGATTTTGGCTAAGTTGACAAGTGTGCAGGAGCGGTGGCCGTTTTCCTCGTTCAAGGCGAACTTTCGGCGCTCATGAACCGCCTGGTGAAAATCGGTAAGTTGAGGCTCGGGGTCGGGCAACGTTTTTAACTTTTCCAGCAGTCCGGAAATATTACTCCTTAGCCCAGGATAAAGTTTTCCCTCGGGCCCTTCGATAAAAGGCACATCTTTTTGCTGGTTTTCACCATCGAGAATTATTTCGCAGCCATCGGCATAGCGAAGAACAATTTTTCGCCAGGCATCCGGGTGCTGCTGGGGGGCGTCAACCTCGATTTCCACCGGGCTGGTGTTGTCTTTCTCCAGAATGTACTGAACCGGGTCGAGGTAATGCATGCCCATATCGCCCAGACCACCACCGTCATAATCCCAGTAGCCACGGAAAGTGACATGCACCCGGTGAGGATTGTAGGGCTTGTAAGGGGCAGGACCCAGCCAGAAATCATAATCGAGCTCAGGCGGAACGGGCTGTGGAGGTAGGTAGGTCTTTCCCTGCCAGTAGAATTTCCAGTCAAATCCGGTGGCTCCGCTAACCGTAACCCGAAGAGGCCAGCCTAAGAGCCGGTGCATAAGGATTTTTTTTATCGGCTTTACTGGAGTTCCGAAACCATAGAAAATATCTTCGAACCGGAACCAGGTGTTAATCCGAAAGATACGGCCATAACGTTTGATGGCTGCCACTACTTTCTGGCCTTCACCAATCGTCCTGGTCATCGGTTTTTCACACCAGATATCTTTTCCTGCTTGGGCAGCAGCTATGGAGATCAGAGCATGCCAGTGTGGGGGAGTGACGATATGAACAATATCAACATCTGATCTGGCCAGGACATCGCGGAAGTCAAAATAACCCTTAACTCCAGGGCCAGCCAGCTCCAGACCTTCTTGAAGATGCTTCCGGTCAACATCGCAAACCGCTACCAGGCGTCCCGGGTATTCCAGGTGAGCTTTGCCCATGCTGCCTATACCGATTATCGCCTTGGTTAGCTGGTCAGAGGGAGCAGTGTATCCTTGCCCGCCAAGAACATGCCGGGGGACGATGAGCAGCCCGCAACCGGCGGCCAATCCTGTTTTAAGAAAATTTCTTCTGGAAAGCTTCATGTTAATTCCTTATAAAAGATAAAATGAACATTAAAACTTCTTGGAAATTCTTTCAAGAGTTATTTTTTAACTCAAATGAATTTATTTGGCAAACAAAAATGAAGTTAGAATTTTTTCTTTAAATTTTTAACGATTCGTGATAAATTCTTAAAAAATTGGGCGAAAAAGTTTTAAAAGGCATTAAATTTAGCGAAAAGGGAGGCAAAAATGGAAAGAAAAGTTTGCTCAAATTGTGGTTATGTGGGCAGCCCGAAAAAATACACTAAGGGCAGCCTGGTCTGGGAAATTATCCTCTGGTTGTTGGCTATTATACCAGGTATTTTTTATTCGATCTGGAGAATTTCCACCCGCTACGAAGGTTGCCCGGTGTGCGGTGCTCCCCATATGATTCCCGAAGATTCTCCGGTGGCCCAGAAAATGCTGAAAAGCACCTGAAAAAAAAGTACACCCTAAATATTTCATAATCTTTTTCCTTCAGTTTCTTCTTAACTTCTTTTCAGGATTCGAAGGACGATAGGTCTATCGCTTTAGGTAATGAAATGTTAAAGATTCATGATGGTATGAAAAAGCAGGGGAAAGCAGGCTGCGGAGAAGGCGGGATGCATATTCATTCGCTGATTTTTATTTGCCTTCCTCTGGTTCTATCGTGTATTTGCGCCTTTCTATCCTCACAAAAGAGCCGAAATCTTTGATTATTGTTCTCCCACGGATTTCTACCCGGGCCTTCTTTCCGTCAGGAGAATATGCTTCTTTGTCTACAGCCAGATATTTTATATAACAAGACCTAAGAAGATTGGCAACAAGGTTTTTTTACTTTTGGCGATTTCATTGGTTGAAAACTTATAAGGGGCAGGGGGGGTTGCTGATTGGCGATAAAAAAATTTGTATTTATGGATATTTCTAAAAGATATAAGCTTTAAAGAAAATAATTAATTAAAGTTTCTAGCGAAATCGCATAATATAATTAGCGTGGCGTTTAAATTTTTATTAAAAGAAATAAGACGGCATGGGAAAATACTGGTGGTCAGGCTTTTTAAGCCGGGGGAAAAGGCCTCATCGTTAGGGCAAAAAATTTTTTTGTTACTGATTTTTAGGAGGCAATAAGAACAATAAATATCAAGAACAATAAATATCAAACAGACGCCGGTTTGGGAATATATTTTTTGGAGGCAAACGGATGATGAAAGCAATTAACCCATTAAAGCATTCAACTTCAAGTTTTATTCAGGCTACGCCTAAGAGGCCAATAATTATTTGGGCCTTTCTTGTGATTTTTATTATCATCATGGCTTTTCCTGCTCTTTATGCTGCTGATTATAAGGCTTCGCTCTTTGGCATAAAATCAAATGGCATCACCCTTAATACCCGCTCGATTCAGAAAGCCATTGACTACATCCATGAGAACGGCGGCGGGCGGTTAGTGTTTGATGTTGGACGTTATTTAACCGGGACCATTTACCTAAAATCCAATGTGACCATCCATCTGCTTGAGGGAGCGGTGCTGGTCGGCTCGCCCAATCCCTTTGACTATGACTACAATCCTCAGCGCAACTGGACCGCTCTAATTTTCGCCCTGGAACAGGAAAACGTCGGCCTCACGGGCGAAGGTGGAGTCATAGATGGGCAAGGCTTCACCGTGGCTAACAACCTGGTGGATATAATTCACAAAGGGCTCATCAAGGATCCGTTGCGAAACGACCGCCCCCGTGAAGGCCTCCGTCCGCAGAACATTTATTTCTGGCGCTGTCAGAATGTCAGGATAGAAGGCATCACCTTGAAGGATCCGGCCAGTTGGAACCAGCAGTACAACCAGTGCCGAAACGTGGTGATTAAAAATCTCATCATAGACAGCAAGTCTTACTGGAATAACGATGGGGTGGACATTGTCGATTGTGATAACGTGGAAGTGGCCAACCTTTACATCGATGCGGCGGATGACGGCATCTGCCTTAAATCACACGATGAAAACGCGGTCTGCCAGAATGTTTACATCCATGACAATGTTGTCCGAACGAGCGCCAACGGGATCAAATTCGGCACGGCTTCGCTTGGCGGATTCAAGAATATCAAGATAATAAATAACATTGTTTATGACACTTATCGCTCAGCCATTACTTTTGCCGCAGTTGATGGCGGCTTTGTGGAAGATGTAACTGTTGATGGGCTAAAGTCCATCAACACCGGGAATGTCATTTTCCTGAGAATAGGCGAGCGCTGGCGGCCTGGCAAGAAGGGCCGGATGCGGAATATTTTTATTTCCAACGTCTACGCCGAGGTCCCGGCCACCAAGCCCGATGCCGGCTATAATTACGAAGGACCCTGGGAACACCAGCCGCGGAACATTTCGCCTTCATCGATTGTCGGGCAGCCGGATGTCCTGATAGAAAACGTGACTCTGAAAAACATTGAAATACATCACCCAGGAGGTGGCGACCCGTATTTCGCCCGCGTCGGTCTGGATGAGCTGGACAAGGTTCTAGAGCTTCCGGGAAGCTACCCGGAGTTTTCCATGTTTCGGGAACTTCCAGCTTGGGGATTTTACGTGCGCCATGCCAGAAATATTACCTTTGAAAACATCAAGCTGGTGGCGGCCAAAAAAGATTACCGCAGAGCGATAGTTCTGGATGACGTCCACAACATGAGAATAAAAGGGCTCCAGGTGCAAGAGCCGGGCCCGAAAAAGGACCCTGTCTACATCCACAAGTCAACCGACATCAGGATAGAGTGAAAAATCGGGAAAAATCGGGGGAAAAATCGAAAAATCGGGACACCCTAGATTTTTCCGATTTTTAGGTAGCCCAGGCAATGAACGCGGCCAGGTCGCTTTTTAGCTTCTTAAGTGATGGCTTGTGAATGTACATCATGTGGCCAGCTTCGTAATAACCCATCCTTACTCTATCCTTGAAGGAGCCGTCGAGCATCAACTGACTAAAAGTGTATTCGGTTCCCAAAAAAGGCGTGGCCCCATCATAATATCCCAGGCAGCAGAAAACTTTTAAGGCGGCATTTTCAGCCATTGCCCGTCGCAGGGTCTCAGCCACATAAAGAGTCCCTTGTCTGAATCCTCGGCCGGTGCTTCGGGAACTTTCTGGTGGTCCCATTTCTTCCGGTTGAAAATTAAAATCCCAGGGATAAACATTACCATAAATGGCGTAGGGGACTTCTTTCTTGTAATTCAACACCGTTCCGACATAGTTATTAAGAGCGGCAGAGAAAGCTCCCATGATGAGGGCACTCGAGGGGTCATATTCATAACTTTCCCCGGCGGCATCAGCCTCGCGTCCGGTAAACCGGCTGTCCAGGCGCCCAACCGTCAACCTTCTGTCTCGCAACAATTCCTTGACAAACCGATCATGCCTAACCCTCAGGTTGGAATTTTTCAGATAGGCGATCGATAGGCCAGTCAATTCTGACATTTTCTTAGCCACTGTTTCCACTTGCTCGGCGGGCAATAGATTTCCTTTAATCAAGGCGGGCAGGTATTCTTCTACAGCGAATTTCCTGGCTTCTTCCAGCACTGCCGTCAGCGGCTTATTTTGCTCGGGAGCCGCAAGCTTTTTATGATACCAGGCTGTAGCTGTGTAATGGGGAAGGAAAATCATATAGGGCAGATTATTACCCGGGCTGAAAGAAATGGTGGAGAAATCCAGCACGCTCGAAAGCAAGATTATCCCGTTTAGATAGATACCATAGGTCTGATTTTGTAAAATACCTGAAAGGACGGCTGCCCTGGTTGTTCCATAACTTTCTCCCAACAAAAATTTAGGTGAGCTCCAGCGGTCAAATTTTGTCAGGTATATTCTTATGAACTCGGCGAAAGCCTGGCCGTCTTCTCCTACTCCATGAAACTGGCTGCCCTTTTCTCCTGGCAGGGGGCGGCTGTAGCCAGTTTAGACTGCATCCACAAAAACCAGGTCGCTTACGTCCAAAAGAGAACAATCGCTGTCGACCAGCTCGGCCGGGGTCTTCAGTGGATGGCCTTCGTCACCCATAGCTACGCGCTTTGGGCCAAGTCCACCCAGGTGAAGCCAGACCGTTGAAGAACCTGGACCGCCATTGAAGCAAAACATAATCGGTCGAGCTGATTTATCTTTAATATCATCCCTGGTGTAAGCTACAAAAAACATCGAAGCCCCGGGTTTTTCATCAGACTTAAGAATGGTCATTTCTCCAGCCGTAGCGGTATATGGGATTTGGTGTCCATCTATCATAATCTGATGCTTAGTTATAGAAAATGGCCTTCCTTCTGCCTGGACCGACTGCGATTCCTTAGGAAGGGACTTAGTGTTTTCCGAGCGAACCTGAGACATTATCGTCAAGTCAGTCATAGCTGCAAGGAATAAGACAATAATTAAAATTTTTGGCCAGCTGAGAAAATGAGATTTATTCATAAGCACCTCCTTGATAATAATCATTCAATCGATTTTTTCCTTCATTGATTTGAGATTATATCCAGGATATTTTTGAAACCAACTGGCTGATATCTTTTTTAAAGTGGGCCAATCAAGTAAGAGAATGAGATGACCTCCTTTGACTGGCATAACCTTAGCCTAAAGCCAAAATATATTTTAAGCAGGACCGAGTTGTCAATTTTAAAATGATCAGAGAAAATTGGAAAAATCTAGGGTGTCCCGATTTTTAATAGGAGATGCTCATAGAGAAGCCGCTGTTTCCGCTTCCAAACCTCGGGTTAACGACATTGCTGAAGATAGAGCCAAAAGAATAACTGAGTCCGACTGAAAGATAATAACTATAGGAGGTGGCCAGCTGCTTTCTCATCAGCAGGACATCTTCGAGCGAAGCACCCGCCTTAGCGATAGAGATTAAGTCATGGACCCGGGCGTAGCCCCCATATAAGTTGACAGAAAAACCCCGGAACAGCCGGACTGAAAGGTTGTTATTGAATTCTATTCGGTACTTACTGAAATCATAAAAATAATGCGAGCCCTCAATCGAAGAGCTGATTGTTCCCCATTTTTTCTTTAGCTCAAGAGTTAAGGATAGATTCTCCTTCACCAGAAATTGTTTGGTTCGATCAAATATGGTTTCCTCACGGTAATAAGACGGTCCAACGTCAAGTGAATAGGTGATCCGCAACTGATGCTTAGTTGATTCAGAATAAGGAAATATGTTGTATTCGATGGCCGGTGAAATCGAGGCACCCACCTTGATATTCTGATAGGTGGAAGTGGTCACATTAGCAAAGGAGCCTATCGACCAGTGTTCCCCCAAGCTCTTAGCCAGGAGTGCCCGAAAGGTTCCGCCTTGAGATGAACTGGTGTAATTCAAACCTTCATACTCATATTTATTCCGAAAATAACTTCCGCTCAATGAAACTCTTATTTTCCATTCTGGGGTCACGCGGTTCGCCGAAAAGTTACCATACAGGTTATTGTAAGATAAGCTCTGCTCCCCATTAAGAAAGCTGTTAATGCTTAAGCTAAAAACCCAGAAATTCCAGGGATCAACCACGGCTGTAGGCTTAACTTCTTCTTCCAGCTTTATTTTAAGCTTGGTGGCTTCAGGAGTTCTGCCGGCGTAGGGAATCAACCCGAGCTTGATAGCCTGGACCAGTTCTTTTTGTAAAACTTCAGGCTCCGGTTTGAGCGGAATGGTGATTTCGGTGCTATAATCTTTGCCCAATAGCTCCTTCTGGCCGATAAACCTAATTTTAAAAACTTCCCGTCCTTCTTCGACACTCTGGCTAATTTCTACCACCACATTGGCCTTGCCCTTTTCGTTGACAAAACTGGCAAAAGGAATATTCCGACTATAAACTTCGATTGAGCCAAAGCCAGGTTCAATATAGACCGACAATTTCTCTGCTACATATTTATCCTGATTCTCCTGGGCCAGAACAGGCCGGTTAATTAAAGGGCTGAATAAAGTCAGAAGCACAGCCAAGGAAAAAAGCAATCGGCGCGATCGCTGGCCCTTTTGACTTTTTCGCTCATCCTTAATCCTGGTTGAATTAATAGCGATTTTAGAATGATCGCCCTGCCTACGACTCTCCATTTTTCCTCCGCGGGAATTTTCTTTATTTGGGTTATCTTTTCTTTGCTTACTAATCTTCATGGCTATTTCTCTTTTGGTCACACGATTTAATCGCCGATCGTAATCTGAACTCCGCCGCTGCTGACTGACCCAAATCTTGGATTGACCACGTTGGTGAAAATCGAACCAAAGCTATAGCTGCAACCAATGGCGAAGAAATAATTGTAACTGGTGGCCAGCATTTTTCGCTGTAGCAGAACCTCTTCCCAGGTGGCTCCACCCTTTGGCAACGACAGTTGATCATGAACCAGGGAAGCTCCACCAAAGACATAAGCGTTGAGGCCCTTAACCAGATTTAAGGAAATAGTATTAAAAATCGATAAATTGTGTTTGCTGAAATCATGGAAATAATGAGAGCCTTGAATTGAAGTGCTGATACTGCCCCATTTTTCTCTAAGGTCCAGGGTGATAGCTAAGGATTCGGACAAAAGGGTTTCCTTTGTTTTGTCGTAAAGAGTTTCTTCAAAGTACCGAGCGTAGGTCGGGCCTATTTTATATAAAAATCTCAGCTGCCTTCTGGTGGATTCAGAATAAGGGAAAAGGTCAAATTCAACCGCCGGAGCCAGGGTTAAATTTAGCCGGTAGTTGCTGTAGGTAGAGGAATAGGCTGAGTAAAAAAAGCCAGCCGACCAGTGTTCGCTGACACTTTTAACCAGCAACCCGCTGCCACTATAAGTATGGAGGCCAGATTCTAAGTTCAAATCCTCATAGGTGTATCGATCATGACTGTAAGAAGCGCTTAGGCTGAGGTTAAATTTTATGTCCTTGGTCACCTTGTTGGCCGAGAATGAGCCACGCACCGATTGATAGGCATGAGATTGCTCTCCATTAAAATATCCGCTGGTGCTCAAGCTGAAAACCCAGGATTTCCATTTATCAATTATTGGTCCAGTTGGGGCCTTCTGTGGCTCATAATCGATTTTTATTTTCTGGCTGATGGGCGTCCGATTGACATAGGCCAGAAGCCCGATTTTAAGTACCTCAGTCAAGCCAGACCTGATTTCTTCCTGAGAATCAGTTTTATGCGAGAAAAACTTCAGGAGGTCATCTTGACCCTCAAAGCGATTCTGACCAATGAAAGTCAAGGTATATTCCCGGCCGCCACTCCCGGTACTCAAAGTAGTTATTAGCACGTGAACATCCGCTTCTTTTCTTTCCCGGACATAATTGACGAAAGGTATCTCGGTCTTAATGTAATCCAGGTCACAGGAGCTACAATCTATAAAAACCTTAGGAGCGGTCTTTTTCAGCTGTTCGATTGATTGTCCTGAGGTCAACTTGCTTTCTTGAGCCCTGATGCCAGATGACAACATTAAAATCAATACTAAGCTGCCACCAAAAGTAAAAATTTCATTTAGGAAAGTACCTAAAAATTTAAGAAACTTCTTCTTTGAATTAAGTTTAGGCATCACCAGCTCCTTAAAAGGTTTGGCCAAGTCTTAGCTCTAATCTCACCTTACTAACTAAATTTAGCCCTTTGATTATACGTTTTTACTTAGGAAAATGTTAGGTAAAAAGTTAACTTTTGGACTAAAAGGCCAAGTGGGAATTTTATTTGGCCAGGTGAGAAAATCTTTCCGGAAATATTCGTCTTTATGATTGCAATGATAGCAGGAAGCCAGTGCAAAAAATAAAGCCGGCTTTCTAACTGGTACCGACCGAACTTTAAAATACTCAGCCACCTGGCCAGACAATATTAAATTAACTATTCGAATTTATCCTGGGGATAGGAAAAATGTCGGGTCCAGAATTGATAACCAGAATGTTTGATGTCATTATCGAGGCGGTTGGAGCGGATTATTTTCAGATGGTGGCCTTTGACCATCGCCAGCGTCCTTTTTTCCAGCAGCTAAAAGGAAACAAGCCAGAAGTTAAGGAGAGGGAAAGGCTCTCGCTGGTTGACCGGGCTATCGCCACTCAAAAACCGGTCATCAGTCCAACCAATGATGGCCAGAATATCCGAGCTCTCTGTTTTCCCTTTGCCCTCAAGGGAAAAGTCTTTGGTTATGCCTATCTTGAACGACGGTCAAATGGCCAGAACTTTACCGAAGAAGAAATTGACATTCTGTCTTCAGCCCTTCCAATGGTCAAAATTATCTCTCAGGGTGCCAGCCCGGCCGAAGAAATAAAAATAAAATCTCCCCAGACTGAGTTGGAATTCTTAGGGTTAAGCCAACCTTTCCGAGTTATACGGGAGCTTATAGAAAAAGTGAAAAATGTTAATTCACCTGTTCTTATCACCGGTGAGAGTGGCACAGGGAAAGAATTGATTGCCCGGATAATTCACCACTGCGGTCACCGGTCCCAGGCTCAATTCGTGGCCGTCAATTGCAGTGCTATTCCAGAAAATCTTCTGGAAAGCGAGCTTTTCGGCTATGCCCGAGGTTCATTCACCGGGGCCCTTCGCGATAAACCAGGCCTGGTGGAGGAGGCTCAAGGTGGGACCTTTTTCTTAGATGAAATTGGAGACTTGTCACTCTCGCTCCAGGCCAAGCTTCTCCGAGTCCTTCAGGAAAAGGAAGTCAGGCGGATCGGCGAAAACCATAGCCGCCGGGTTGATGTTCGCTTTATCAGTGCTACCAACAAGAATCTGGAACAGGAAGTGGCGGCCGGTCGATTTCGCCAGGACCTTTATTTCCGTCTAAAAATAATTGTCTTCGAAGTACCCCCTCTTCGTCAGAGACCAGAAGATATCCTGGTCCTGATAAACCATTTCCTTGACCGCTATTGCCAGGAAATGAACCGGGAGCGGGCTTTTTTTTCACCTGAGGCTCTGGAACTTATGCTCAAGTATGATTGGCCAGGCAATGTGCGGGAACTTCAAAACGAGATTCAGCGCTGCCTGGTTCTTTCCGGAAACCGGCAGATAATTGAAGATGAGCTTTTATCCCCAGCCATCCGGAACGCTCGGGACCGCTCTCTTAAAAACTCCTGGGATTATTCGCAAGCCAAGGCTGAATTTGAAAAAAAATTCTTGAGAGAAGCCCTGCAATATTTTAATTATCACCGGGCAAGGACAGCTGCGGCTATTGGCCTTACCCGCCAGGGACTTTTCCGCCTGCTTAAGAAATACGGCCTCGATCACCTGAAAAATTAAGTTGAAGGCTTCGGTTTTTTTTGTTAAATTTTAGGGGAAATGGAAGAAAATATTAAAGGCCAAAAAAAAGAAAAAGTTTTTCAGTTGACCTGTCCCTACTGCGGTGCCCGCCTGTGGGTTGATTCTGAACTTCAACAAATCATTCAATCGGAAAAAGGAGCTAAGAAGAAAGCCTCCTTCGATGAGCTGCTACTGAAAGAAAAGAAAAAAACCGAAGAGCTCGGTCAGAAGTTTGAATCTACTGTGGAACTGCGGAAGAAAAAGCTCGAGCAGGCTAAAGCTGAATTTGAGAAGGCCCTGGCCAGAGCTGGGACCGAGGCTGAGGAAGAAGAAGAAAAAGAGCCTAAGTAATTTTTTTAAAAGCAGGCACCGATCAACCTTAAAGGGCCGAGCGACTTTCCTTAGCTTCCGGGCTGGGTTTCATCATCCCGGATTTTTCTGGCGATAGTAAAACCTGTCAAGCCGTAAATTGCCAGAATGATAACAGCTAAGTAATTAGAAAAGGTATAAGGCAGGTAAGAAAAAGTCGGCACCCCAATTGTCCCGGTTATGTAAACGCCGGCCATGCTCCAAGGAATCAAGGGGACAATAATACCTCCGCTTTCTTCAATGATCCTGGATAAATTCTTGGCCGCCAGATCTTTCTTTTTATAAGCCTCGGCCAGGAGCTCAGCCGGGATAATCATCGCTAAATAAGAGCTTCCAGTAATGAGGGCAGAAAGAATCGTCGTCCCAATGGTGGTCAGAACCAGGCTCCAGACTTTGTCTGCAAATTTCATTATCCGGCTCAAGATGGCCGCTAACATTCCAGTTTTCTGCATTATCCCGCCGAAACTAAAAGCGGTAAAAGCAATCAATTGTGTTTCCATCATTCCCATCAGTCCTCCTCGAGAAATAAGCCGGTCGACCATCTCAACACCGGTGTGAGCGACATAACCAGAATTCATCGCCTGGGCGATAGTCACCAGAGAAGTCTTTTGATAAATTACTGCCAGAAAAGCGGCCACCAATGAGGAAATGATCATTCCCGGAATAGTAGGCTTTTTAGCCCAAGCAAAATAGAAGACAATTAAAATGGGAAGAAGGAGAAAGAGATTAAAATCAAAATTCCGGGCCAGGGTCGAGGTAATTATCTTGATATTTTCCTGGTTAAATTCTTTGTTTCCATATTTAAGGCCCATGAAAAAATAGATAACGAGGCCGGCGAACCAAGCTGGGACACCGGACCAGACCATATGTTTAATATGATCGAACAAATTGGAGCCAGCGGTAACTGAAGCCAAGTTGGGTATGTCAGAAAGGGGCGACATTTTATCACCAAAATAAGAGCCGGCCACAATGGCCCCAGCAGCTGGCCCCAGGGGTATTCCCAGTCCCATGGCTATCCCGATAAAAGCTACCCCCAGCGTGCCAATTGTTCCCCAAGAGGTGCCGCAGGCAAGGGAAGTAATTGAGCAAACAAAGCAGGCAGTGACCAGGAAGTATTTCGGGGAAATGAGCTTTAGCCCGTAGTAAACAATCATCGGAATGGTTCCACTGGCCATCCAGGAAGCGACTAAAACTCCAACTGAAAGCATGATCAAGATGGCTGGCAGAGCTTTGCGGATGCTCTCCACGATTCCAGATTCCATGTCTTTCCAGGAAAACTTGAGCAGCGCTCCAAGGCAAGCGGTTATAAAGGCCGCTGCTATCAGCAAAACCTGAGCTTTAATTCGATAGACTCCATAGCCCACACCAAGCAGCAGGGCCATGGCCACCAAGGGAATAAGGGCCAGACCAAAGCCTGGTTTTCTGGGAGTTAGGGTAGAGCCCTTGCTGGCTTCGTGTTTTTCTTCAGAAACCCGGTTTTTATTTTCCATCGGCTGTTTCTCCTTGCGGGTTAGAAATAACCAACAAGCGGAGAAAAATAGAAATTAAAATCCTAAATAATGCTCTGTTCATCTTGACGTTAGTGTACAAAAATGTTCGCAATTTGATTTAGGAGGACGAGCCATCGTAATAT
>PNJE01000187.1 GCA_002877915.1 Candidatus Aminicenantota bacterium | reverse complement strand
GTGGGTAATGAGGTCCGTGATATCCTGCCCCTTTTTGTCCTCACTTTTCCACAGACCTGCCTGTTGGTTTCCCTTTGGTGCCGCCGTATCATTTCCATTAGTACTTTACCCATATTCCCATAATATCTAAAGAAAAGCCGGCAGGGCTTCGGTCAGATAGAAGGTCACACCAGTCAGAAGCGGTTTTTATTTTTTATTTTGATGCCTCAAGTTTCAAGCTTTGGCTCGAGGAAGACAGGGCAAAAGTAAAGAAAAAGTGGCCCTGTGCCGGGGAGGTAAAACATTTTTAAAAAATTATACCCATATTACTTTCTTCCTTATTACTTACTTCCTTTTTGTTTATTTAATTATTCCCTTAGCTGAAAGGCTTTTGCTTGCGATTTAGGGATTTATTGATGGATTTATTCAGGAAGCTTTTAGCCTTTGAGATGTACAGAAGCCTACGAGATTTTCACGGAAAACGCCAAAAAAGACACCATATCACAGCACCAAAAAAGGCCCTACCCTTTAATTTCCACAGGAAAGGGGCAAAAAAAAGGGCAGGTATCACGGATCTCCCGTTTCCAGGCAAACCCCATTTCCGCCCCCATATTCGCATTCTCATTGAAAAAGCTTTGGGCCCCCATTTCTTCCTAAGCATTCTTGGGGGGAATTAACTATTTCTGCAGCAATCATCTGTTAAAGTCTTTTCTCTTAAAAATAGTTTGCGTTCCTGTTTCTTACGCTTAGATAAACCTTTTGCCGAGCAAGGAGCTCTAAAATATATTCCAATCAAGACAGTTTGCGTCCCACATTAAGCTGTCCCGATTTTCCACCGCTTTTCCCTTATCAAACCAAAAAATGGAAAAATCTAGGGTGTCCCGATTTTTCAGCGGCAGCCCTTTTTAGATCCGCTCTGGTCGCCCACCGTGCCTTTGCTTCTGCCCATTCCCTTGCCTCCCCCCATGCCTCTTCCTTTCCTCATTTTCATCTGCATTTGCTGCTGTTCTTCAGAGCTTCCCTGCCCTTGTGAGGCTGTTTGCCCCTGACTCTGTTGCCTGTATTTGTTCATAATAATTTTTTCCGCCTCGAGCCAATTTTCTAAATCTCTTCCCGGTATCCGGCCGCTCTTTTCATAAAGTTCATAAGCCAGCAGCCTGATTTCTTGTTCAATTTGTTCTCTAGGTTTCATAGCTGAGACCTCCTTTTAAATATTAAAACTTACTTTATGCTCGTAAAGATTCAGAGGGGAAACAGGGCCTTAAACCTTTACCCGACTTTCCCTCCGCGTTATCTATATTATACACCCGGGTCAAACAAGCCGCGTAATCCTTTAATTCGGGACACCCTATTTAATTCGGGACACCCTAGATTTTTCCTATTTTTTCACCTTCGTCGCTTAATTCGCTTCCTCACTTGCTCTTACGGCGCACCTCTCTTCTCCTTCTCTTAATTCCGGGACACCTTGATTTTTTAGATTTTTCCAGTAATTCGCAGTAATTAGGGACGCCCTCAGTAATTAGGGACGCCATAGATTTTTTCGAATTTCACCGAACTTTTTAGGAGCTTATCAGATAGCCGAATCCACTCGTCGCACCGGCCCATTTTAACAGCACTATAATCCACTTCGCTCTCTACTGGCCATCTTTAGGGAACCAATTTAGGGCCGTAATGGTGCTGTAAGGAGAACCAGATTAAATGAAAGGAAAATATAAAGGAGAAAGAATAAAAAAGAAGAGCCTATATTATCCAGACAAAAAAATCGCAAAATTATAGAGGTTCCGAATTAATCAAGGGAAGGGAAAATTGTGATGGGGAAAAGAAGGGATGAAGGGCCCATGGCGCTAAAGCCAAAAAATGGAAAAATCTAGGGTGTCCCGAATTTCACACTTCGCTCTCTACTGGCCATCTTTAGGGAACCAATTTAGGGCCGTAATGGTGCTGTAAGGAGAACCAGATTAAATGAAAGGAAAATATAAAGGAGAAAGAATAAAAAAGAAGAGCCTATATTATCCAGACAAAAAAATCGCAAAATTATAGAGGTTCCGAATTAATCAAGGGAAGGGAAAATTGTGATGGGGAAAAGAAGGGATGAAGGGCCCATGGCGCTAAAGCCAAAAAATGGAAAAATCTAGGGTGTCCCGAATTTCAG
>PNJE01000032.1 GCA_002877915.1 Candidatus Aminicenantota bacterium | reverse complement strand
GGCCTCTTCTAATTCTTCTCCAATTGTTGGATATTTTCGTTTCTGTCTTTTCTGGTTAAAATTATTAAGGCCAGCGTTAATTTCAGGAATTTTGTATAAATTGACCGCCTGCTCACCTGACTCTGAATAAACAGTAATAGTAACAGTAAAAGGAATTCCGGTCGCCCGGGGATTCTGGTTTTTAAAATTTTCTGAATCCGTTCTCTAACTTTTTGGGCTCCAGCTTGGTTAGTCTGAGGCAGCATTACCAGAAACTCGTGTTCGGCGTTCCGGGCCACTAAGTCTACCTTTCGGGTAGTCTTTTTCAAAATGAAACTCAAATTCAGTAAGACTCTTTCGCCCGCTTCCTGACCGAAAGTCTGAATTATCTTCTCATAGTAATCAATGCTCACCTGGAGAAGGGACAAATCCGTCCCATACCTTTCGCATCTGGCCACTTCTCTTTTAAAATAATTAAAAAAAGATTTTAAATTGAAGGCTCCAGTGAGCTGGTCCAAGTCCTCCAGATCACCTACCTGCTTCCAAAGAACCATTTTAATTAGCAGCAATTCACTGAAAGCCACCAGGGTCTGGATTGCTCTGAACTCTTCTAAGTTGAAGGCTGGCCCTGATTTCCTATTTATTAAATAAACCAGTCCTTGAACCCTTTTTTCTACATGAAAGGGGATAGCTATTAAGCACCTGATTTCCAGGCCTGGAATTTGATCTACCGTAGTGTTAAATCGGGGATCTCTGGTTGGGTCGGTAATGATGATATTCTGGTTGGTTTCTGCCGCCAGGCCGGGGAGGCCTTCTCCTTTAGCTATAAATCTGTCTTTTATAACTTCAGCCTGTTCTCCAGCCACCAGAGCATAGCGCAGCCCACCAGTGGCCAGGTCCTTTAATAAAAAACAAGCCATTTCCGGACTGAAAAGAGAAGAGATTTTTTTCAACAACCGGTCGAGCAAATCGTCAGAACTTTTGGCATAAGAGAGGTCTTTAATAGCTTCAAATAGCCGGCCCGGAGTTAAGTTCCCCGGTTCATTTACAGTCGGCCCACCTTTAGTTTCTTCCATCAGCTATTTAATAACAGATTTATTTTTTATTTTCAACCTTTTTCCAATCATCAATTTTAGTTGGAAGCTCACTCAAGAAAGAGTCGTCTACCAGAAATAAATATTTCCAACTGGCATTTTTTACCACCACTTGCTTTTTGGTCTTATCATCTTTTCCCAACAATAACCTGATTTCCTGCGCTTCCTGATCCTGAGGCTGGCTCTTAATAATAATTTCTATTTCCGGCTTATCCAGTCCATAATCAGAGAGATTAGTCGGTTGATCAATAAATCCAGAAGCCTCTAAATATTCCAGCTTTCGGAGAACAGATTCAATCTTGGATTCATCAGCCAGTTCTTTTTTATTGCCTTCAGCTTGGAGCTGCCATTTTTCTTCCTCTTTACCTTTTTCTGTTACTTTTTCTTTGTTAGCCGCAATAATTTGATTGACTCTTTTAATTGAAATGCTGGTGACTTCCCAGCTATTAAAATTAGCCACTTTCTTTTCTCGCCAATCATCAATCTTTTTGTTTAGGTCAGTCAGGATCTGATTGTCGATTTCTATAATTTTTTTGGAAAGAGAACTGCTGGCGATGAGCCTTTCCCCCTTTTTAGCCAGCTGAATGGAAATTTGCTCGGCCGAAGGCAGATCCAGCTTAATAGTGAATTCTGGCTTATCTAAATTATAATTCTTCAAATCTTCATCTTTCTTTTCTTCAACCAGAAAATCCTTTGCTTTTAGCCCGGATAATTTATCCAGGAGGCTATCAATTTGGCTTTTGGCGGCCAGAGCCTCAACCGGTTGAACCAGAAGCCAGTTCTCTCCCTGACGGCGGGCCTTCCAGTTTAAGTCCTTGGAATGAACTTCGATAGCCTGAACGTCTTTGGTTTCGAATTTTAGTAATTCTTTCTTTCTTAAATCAAAAAGCTTTTTGTCAAGAGAATATTTAAGGTAACTCGGCAATAAAACCACCTGGCTCTGATCTTCTCTTTTAGCGTAAAGGGTATTGTCCAGCGGATTTTCCATTCCAATCAAAATCTTGATGGGCTGCTTTTGGCCCTTGACCCATAAGATTACTTCTTTTTTCGGTATTTCATAGGCTTTTAGATCTTGGGCCTGAGCCTGCTTTTCGACTACCTTTTCGATTCTCAGACCAGCAAAATTTTCAGCCAGACTATTAGCTTCATAATTATCAGCTTCAGTTACCAGCGGTTCGATAATTTTCCAGTTACCTTTATCATCTTTCTGCAAGGTAATAGTTGGCTGGCCTTCGTTTTTTAAGCTTATTTTTTCTATCTCCGCCGATTTGATATCAGTCAGTTGCTCTTGTTTTTCTTTTTTCTCCTTGGTCACCTCGGAGTGATGTTCGATCAGAACCACCCCCGTGAGGAGAACAATGAAAATGACCATGAGAATCAGGGTTGTTCTGAATCTCATAGTGACCTCCTTTTTAACCAGATGAACAATCCGGTAATAAGGACGGCTACCGGGAGAAGAATAATAGAAACAAACATTAGCCATCGCCCCTGACTTGGGGTTAGCTGAATAGTCCGTGGGGACTGAGTTCTTGGCTGGATAGAAATCAGGTCAGATTCTTCGGTCAGCCAATTAACTGTATTTAAAAATAAATTGCCATTTCCAGAAAGATTGTAGTAGCGATTGGTGATAAAATCAGAATCTCCAAAAACGGCCAGTCGAGCTTCTTTAGCTGGAGAAGGCGTGGACTCTTTCTTTTCTGTTGAGCTGCTCGGGTTCTCGGTGATTTTCAAGGTTCCGACTACGGCTATGGAGATTGGTCCAGCTTTGTCTTTATCTTTATCGAAAGAAACTTCTTTTTTATCAAGCTGCCTTTCAGACCAGGAATTGGGGCTGGTTTTAGCAATTTCTGTCAGAGTCATTCCGGCGGGCTTGGTCTCGGCTATTTCTACTGACCGGGCTAAAGGAAAGAAAGTAGCATAGCGGAAATTCTTGGTTATCTCATGCTCCGGATACTCAGTGACGACGGGCATAAAGTAATCACCGCCGATCATCCGGGAAACCGGGTCCACTACCAGGTCATTGACCAGCTTAAAGCCATAGTTGGCCAGATAGGGTTCTAAACCAGATGAAGTTTCGGGATCTACCAGGAAAAGAATTCGACCGCCCTGGTTAATATAATTTTTGAGGGCCTGAAATTCGTTGGGCAAAAGAGATTTTTTCGGTCCAGGGACTATCAACAAGCTGCAGTCGGAGGGGAAGTTTTCGGTTAGAGCCAAGCTGAGCTTTTTGACTTCGTAACCGATTTTTTCCAGTTCACTCTTGGCGGTGCTATATCCAGAGTCAGCACTATCGTCAATTGAATCCTCGCCGTGCCCCTCCAGAAAATAAATTATTTTTTTCTTTTCTCTGGTGACTTTTATCAGGGCATTGGTAATGTCTTCTTCTGAAGCGGTGGTAATGCGATTTTCTTTATCCCCGCATTCAAAGACTGTGGTTCCATCCTGGGTAATTCCATATTTTTTCACCAGGCCGGGATTTTTATCCGGATCAATAAATTCATATTTTATTCTGGGTGAATGATAGGCATATATTTTTAAAAGGCTTTCGATAGTTGGCCGGCTGGGATTGCCGTCCCGGAAAAAGCATTTTAAATTAACGTCTTTTTTTAGATTTTTTAAAACCTGGATTGACTGATCGGACAGGCTGTGAATTTTAGCCGCCGTGAGGTCAACCTGGTAATGGTGGCGAGCCAGGAAAAAGTTAACCAGCACCAGAATGGCTAAAATCAAGATGACAATGGAAAGCATATTGCTGGCATAAATGAAGGATTTACGTTTGAGAGTTTCTTTCAACTCCGAAAGGTTGAGAATAAGATAAACAATTATAAAAACAATGCCACTCAGCCCACAGATTAGTGCCACCGTCCGGTGCTGAGGCCAGATAATGAGAACGGCTAAAGAAAGAGCTATCAAAAACAGGCTTATATAGTTGAGATATTTTTTTAGCCAGCTCATGATCTTACCTCCAGCGTCGAGATTGAATGACCGAGTAGGTCAGAAATAGCCCAAAGAAGGCGAAGCTAAAGTAATAAACCAGATCACTCGTATCTAAAATACCCTTGGTCATCCCATCAAAATGATCAAAGAAAGATAAATAATTGAGAACACTCTGCCATAACCCCCGGGCGGAATAACCGGCCCAACTCAAAACCCAGAAAAGTAGCAAGGTTCCGAAAGTTAGAACGGCAGAAACGATCTGGTTTTCAGTCAGTGATGACCAAAAAACGCCCAGGCCCAGAAAGGCAGCTCCTAACAAAAATAGGCCCAGGTAACCGAGAAGATAGGGAAGTGTTTCCGGATTTCCATAAATAAATGTAAAGGTGGTGGGGATGGCACTCAAAATAAGCATGCTGGCCAGCACGATTAAGGAAGCTAAATATTTGCCCAGGATAATCTGGGGAACCGAAATGGGAGAAGTAAATAAAAGTTCTTCCGTTCCCATCTTTTTTTCTTCGGAGAAAAGGCGCATCGAGAGGATGGGCAGCATTAGCAGCAGAACGACACTCAAGTTGTGAAAAAGCGGGGCAAAAACCATTTGATTGATGTTAACCTGCTGGTAGTAGTATGGATTTTGAGCCATCTGCAGGGCCTGGGAATTGAACCACCAGACCAGGCTGTAGAAGAAAAAGCCCGATAAAAGAACAAATACAGAGATAACGATATAGGCAATGGGAGAAGTAAAATAAGATAGAAGTTCCCTTTTGGCGATAGACCAGATGGCTTTCATTGTTCTATCCCTCCTGAGACGATTCTAAGATAAAGCTCTTCAATGTTTATGGCTGTTGACCGCATTTCCAGTAGACCGAGCTGCTTTTCTAAACAGAGCTTGATTACCTGTTCTCTCAAATCTTTTCCCTTAGACCATTCCAATTTTACTTCTGAGCCTTCTACTTGAACTTTTTCCATCCCGGACAATTGCCGGAAAAGATTCAGGGTGTCGTTATCTATTTTTTTAAGACGTAAATAGACTCCCTCTTTTTCTTTGTATGCTGCAGTCAGCTCATCCAGCGAGCCGGAGGCCATTAGTTTCCCTTCATTGATAATTACTACTCCATCGCAAACCTGGGTTACTTCGGCCAGTATATGGGTCGAGAGCATCACCGTATGCTCACCCTTAAGTGATTTAATCAGCTGACGTATTTCTACAATCTGGGCCGGGTCCAGTCCGATAGTGGGCTCATCCAGGATGATAACCTGGGGGCTATGAATTAATGCCTGAGCAATTCCCACCCGCTGTTTATAACCGCGGGAAATATTTTTTATCAATCTTTTTCGGACTGACTTGAGGCCAGTAACTTCAACTGCCCGGTCAATGGCCGCAGCCTTTTTAGAACTGGGAACTTTTTTAATTTCGGCCACAAAGCTCAGATAGGACTCGACCGTCATTTCTGGATACAGGGGGACAACTTCCGGTAGATAGCCTATGGATTGCTTGACGGCCTCGGCCTGTTCAAAAACATCATAGCCGGCGACTACCGCCCGGCCTTCGGTGGCTGGAAGGTAACCGGTTAAAATTCTCATGGTAGTGGTTTTGCCGGCGGCATTGGGACCAAGTAGACCCCAGATTTTACCTTTTTCTACCTGAAAACTCAGGTCCCGAACGGCAACGAGGTCGCCATATTTCTTGCTGAGATGTTCAGTTTCAATCATCGGCTAACCTCCTTTGATCTTGTTTAATTATAAATTTAGTAAAAAGATAAAAAGTTACATTTTCTCTGGAACTTGAATTCCCATTAGATCAAGTGCCTGGCAAAGGATTTGGTGAACAAAGTAGATGGTGATTAGCCTGAGATTTCTAAGTTCTTCATCTTTTTCTGAAAGAACCTGGTAATGATGATAATAGCTGTTGATTTTCTGGCAAAGATTAAAAGTAAATTTAGCCAGACCAGCAAATTCTAAAGTGATAATAGCCCTAAGTACTTCTTCATCCAGGCCGGAGGCAAAAACAACCAGCTCCCAGAAATCCTTAGCTTCTTCAGGTAATAATTTTTCAAGATAGGAACCAGCGAGAATTTCAGGCTTTATGATTTCCTGATAGGAGCAGCCAAGTCTTTCCTGAAGCTTGCGGAAAATGCTCCTCAGCCGGACGGCGGTATATTGTAGATAGGGCCCAGTTTCTCCTTCAAAGTTCAGGGCTTCGTCAAAATCAAATATTATTAATGAATTACGGGCATATTTAAGCATAAAATAGCGAACTGCTCCAGCGGCGATCTGTTGAGCTATTTGCTTCTTGCTCTCTTGTGGTAAATCCGGATTTCGCTTGGCCACTTCTTCCCAGGCTTTTTCTTCCAGCCTGTCCAGAAGGTCGTCTGCCTTAACCCCGATGCCTTTCCGGCCGGAAACTTCAAGAAAGGTTCGGTCGCGATCCTCCTCGGAGATTTCCGCTTTAATTTCTTTCAGGCTGCGAGGAGAAAGAGCTACCATTTCGTAGGAAAAATGGATTGATTTAGCCGCCTGCTGCTCATAACCAAGAGACTTTAGTCCTTGGACGACAACTTTCTGGAGATAGGATTGGCGGACATCAATGACATTATAGACTTTGCTGCCAGCTCCAAAATGGACCTGGTAAGAGGTTGGCTCACCGGAAGAAATCCAGACTGGCCGGTTGTTATCATGAATAAAAGGCTCGTAATAAAAATCCTGCCCGAGCAATCCGAATTTCCATAATTGGTAAGCAATATCCTTGCCCACATAAGTTACCGTGCCATCAGACCGGACAATAATTTTTTCCCTTTCCTGCTCGTCCGGCAGCTTCATCACCCAGCAGCCGGCGTTTTCTCCTTCGGTGGAAAGGTAAATAGCCCGGCATTCTTTCAATCTTTCAAAAGCTTTTTCCCAGAACTTAAGTTTCAGGATACTGCTTTCGCAGGGAAGAACGTCATAGCTGATGCTCAATCTTTTCATAGTTTCCAAATGGTCTTTTAGAATCCGCCTGGAAATATAGTGAGCATACTCGGCTTCGGGCGAAAGTTGGTGCTCGATTCGCTTTAAGATTTCTGCTTTTCGATCTTGAGCAGATTGGTTTTCGGCCAGGTATCTGGAAACCTTAGTATATAAATCCCAGCAGTAATAATCGAATTTTCCGGGAATTCTCTTAATTTCATCCAGGCTCTTTTTTTCCAGTTCAATAAAACCGAAAACAACGTCTACTACTTGGACTCCAGTATCATCAATATAATTTTGGACTTCTACTTGTTCGCCCTTATAACGGAGACAGCGAACCAGAGTATCGCCTAAGCAAGCATTCCTCAGGTGCCCTACATGGGCGGCTTTATTGGGATTGATGTTGGTGTGCTCCACAATGATTTTGCTCTCCTCTGGTTCAAGGGCACTTTTCTTCAATCGGCTAAATTTTTCCTTAAAGAAATTTTTTCGATCGAGGTACAGATTTATATAGCCGGCTCCGGCTAATTCGACTTTTTCTACTCCTTCCAATTTGCTCAATAGTTCGACTGCCTGCCGGGCAATCATCCGAGGGCTGGTTTTTAGTTTTTTAGCCAGGGGGAAGGCGATAGAAAGGGCTAAGTCTCCTAAACTTGGATCAGGAGTAGCGGTTAACTCTACTTCTTCAGCGGCCAGAGGAAACTCCGGGCTCAGTCGCTTGAATATTTTTTCTTTTAATTCTTTTTTGGTTTTAAGCATTATGCTTTTAATTATAACAAAAATCTTGACTCTAACAAGTTGAACTCAGACTTGAAACAGAGTATATATTTATGATAGTTAGTAAGCTTAATTTAATTAACACGCTTGAAAGGAATTATTATGAAAAAAACAAGATTAAATGCTGTTCATAGGCAAATGGGCGCCCGGATGATTGAATTTGCCGGGTGGGAAATGCCGGTCGAATACCGTGGTCTCATTGATGAGCACCTGGCCGTCAGGACCAGGGCCGGCCTGTTTGATGTCAGCCATATGGGAGAAATTTTTATTGAGGGGCCTGAAGCTCTGGCCTGTGTTCAATATTTGACTCCCAACGATGTCGCTCGATTGTCTCCAGGAATGGTTCAATATACTGCCTTGACCACGCCAGAAGGAACATTTGTAGATGATATGCTGGTTTATTGTTTATCCCTCCCTGATCGCTATTTGTTGGTAGTCAATGCTGCCAATACAGATAAGGATTATGCCTGGGTAAAAGAAAAATCAGCCAAGTTCAACGTCCAGGTAACTAACCGAAGCGATGATTATTCCCAGTTAGCTCTTCAGGGGCCGCTGGCCGAGAAAATATTGCAACCTTTAACTGATATTAATCTCGGCCAGATGAAATCTTTTAATTTCGCTTTTGGAAAGGTAGTGGGAGTTGATTGCCTGGTTTCCCGGACCGGTTATACCGGAGAAGACGGCTTTGAAATTTACACTCTATCTTCTAATCCAGAAATAATCTGGAAAGCCATTATAGATAAGGGCACACCTTTAGGACTTTTACCAGTCGGGCTGGGAGCCCGGGATACCCTCAGGCTGGAAGCTAAATTGATGCTCTATGGGAATGATATTACAGATAAGACGACTGTTCTGGAAGCCGATCTTAAATGGATAATTAAATTTCAAAAAGGTGATTTTCTGGGGAAAGCGGTCCTGGAAAAGCAACTCCAGGAAGGATTGAAAAAGAAATTGGTTGGTTTTGAAATGGTGGATAAAGGAATCGCCCGGCCGCATTATCCTGTTTTCATCAACCAGGAAAAAGTTTCTGAAGTTTGTTCCGGGACTTTTGCTCCCTTTTTAAAAAAGGCTATTGGACTAGTTTATCTGCCGATTGACCATACGGAAATAGGTAGCGAATTTGAAGTGGGTATCAGGGATAAAAAACTTAAGGCCAGGGTGGTAGCCACTCCTTTTTATAAAAGAGAAAAAAGTAAATAATAAAAAATTTAATTTTTAAGGAGGAAATAATGTATCCAGAAAATCTTTTTTACACCAAGGATCACGAGTGGATAAAGGTTGAAGGCGAAGAAGCGGTTATTGGGATTACCGATTTTGCCCAAAAGCAACTGGGGGATATTATTTATGTTGATTTGCCGGCGGTGGGTAAAAGCCTTGAGGCCCATCAGGCGGTGAGCAGTGTTGAATCTGTTAAGTCCGTTTCTGATGTTTATTGCCCGGTTTCCGGTGAGGTGACGGCAGTTAATTCGGAGTTAGCCCAGAATCCCGATCTCTTAAATAAGGATCCCTATGGCCAGGGCTGGATAGTGAGAATAAAAATTAAAGATAAATCTGAACTCAATAAATTGATGAAGGCCAGCGATTACGAGAAGTATGTTGAAGGTCTGGAACATTGATTTTTTTATAAAAGCTGCTGGTGACATTTTCGGGGGTGAAAGATGAATTATATTTCAATTAGCGACAAAGATAAGAAAGAGATGCTCTCCAGAATCGGCTTGAATTCATTGGAAGAGCTCTTTACCACGATTCCTGAAAGCGTCAGGCTTAAGAGAGATCTTAACCTGCCCGGCCCCCTGGCGGAAGCTGAACTTCTGGAATATTTCGAGGCCAGAGCCCAAGAAAATACGTATGATCAATATCTATCTTTCCTGGGCGGCGGAGCTTATGACCATTTTATTCCAGCGGTAGTTGATTACCTCAGTTCAAGAGGGGAATTCCTTTCTCCTTACACTCCTTATCAGCCTGAAGTCAGTCAGGGAACATTGCAGGCCATATTTGAATTTCAAACTCTTATCTGCCAGTTGACCGGCCTCGATATTGCCAATGCTTCACTTTATGATGGAGCCACGGGGGCAGCGGAAGCAGTTCTTATGGCTTATAGGGTTAAAGGGAAAAGAAGGCTCCTTATTCCTTCGAACCTTAATCCCCAATATAAAAGAGTTATTCTTACTTACACTAAGAACTTAGATTTAGAGGTGATGGAGATTCCCTATGACCAGGCTGGGCAGATGGATAAAAGCAGCCTGGAAGAAGCTTTGAAAGTCGAAGCTTCAGTGGTGTTGATCCAATCACCCAATTATTTTGGGGTAATTGAAGATTTAAAGACTTTAAGTGAAGTAACTCATAGAGCGGGAGCTCTGCTGGCCGTAGTCATATCTGAACCACTGGCCCTTGGTTTGCTTGAAGCCCCGGGCAAATTGGGAGCTGACATAGTGACGGGCGAAGGTCAATCATTCGGCCTGCCTCTGAGCTATGGTGGGCCTTACTTAGGATTTATGGCCTGCAAAAAAGATTTTGTCCGGCAGCTCCCTGGAAGGATAGTCGGCCAAACGGTTGATGTTGAGGGACGCCGTGGTTTTGTTCTAACTCTTTCTACCCGCGAACAGCATATCCGTCGGGAAAAGGCAACCTCTAATATCTGCACTAACGAAGGGCATTGTGCCTTAAGGGCGACCATATATCTGGAGACTCTCGGTCGACAGGGACTTAAAGAGTTGGCCTGGATCAACCTGCAGAAAGCCGCCTATGCTTTAAAGCAGTTAACCTCAATTCCTGGAGTCTCTCGCAAGTTCAGCGGACCGACCTTTAATGAATTTGTCCTGGAATTTCCAGAAAACTGGGAAAAAATCAGTGCGGCTTTAAAAGAGAAAAGAATCCTGGGTGGCCTCAGTCTGGGACAGCGCTATCCGGAACTGAAAGATTGTGCTCTGGTGACTATTACTGAGAAGCATAGCCGGGACAAAATAGATAGGTATGTTGATGCCCTGAAGGAGGTTCTCAGATGATTAACCTTGTCCGCGAACCACTAATTTTTGAAATAAGCTCTCCTGGTAAAAGGGCTATTAACTGGCCAGAACTGGATGTACCAGAAACAAAAGGATTGCTTTCCGAGGTTCCGATAAGAGAGGATTTAGAAGATTTCCCTGAAGTTTCCGAGACTGAAATTACCAGACATTTCACTCGCCTGTCTCAGATGAATTACTGTGTGGACTTTGGCTTTTATCCTCTCGGTTCGTGCACCATGAAATATAATCCCAAGATCAATGAAAAAGTGGCGGCGATGCCTGGATTTACTTTGGTGCATCCATTGGCGCCTGAAAGTTTAGTCCAGGGCAACTTACGGATTATGAAAACCCTGGAAAAACTCCTGGCTGAAATTACCGGCATGGATGCCGTCACCCTCCAGCCGGCGGCTGGAGCCCATGGTGAGCTGACCGGAATGATGCTTATCCGAGCGCATCATGTAGCTCAGGGCCATCCGAGAAAATATGTTCTGGTTCCAGATTCTGCCCATGGGACCAATCCTTCTTCGGCTCACATTTGCGGCTACACGGTTAAGGAGATTAAATCCAACGAAAAAGGAACAGTGTCAGTGGAAGAGCTGGTAAAGGTAATGGACGAAGAGGTGGCCGCTTTGATGCTGACCAATCCCAATACCCTGGGGATCTTTGAATCAGATATCTGCCAGATTGCTGATATTGTCCATGCCAAGGGTGGTTTCCTTTACATGGATGGGGCCAATTTAAATGCTCTGGCCGGAATAGCCAGGCCGGGTGAAATGAAGGTTGATGTGCTCCATCTTAACCTCCACAAAACTTTTTCTACTCCCCACGGCGGAGGAGGACCAGGTTCCGGACCGGTGGCCGTCAAAAAAATTCTATCTCCCTATTTGCCTGTTCCGGTGATTGAAGAAAAGGAAGGCTACTATTATCTTGATTATCAGCGGCCCCAGTCGATCGGTCAGGTCAGGAGTTTTTATGGGCAGTTTTTGGTTATAATCAAAGCTCTGAGCTACATCTTGAGCCTTGGGCCGAAAGGGATCAGGGAAATGGCCGAAATAGCCGTTCTTAATTCCAATTACCTCAGGAAAAGCCTCGAGGGAATTTATCACCTTAAATACGATACTCCGACGTTGCATGAATGCGTTTTTTCTGATAAGTTCCAGAAAGAATATGGGGTCTCTAATCTGGACATTTCCAAGCGGCTCCTAGATTATGGGCTTCATCCCCCAACCATGTCCTTTCCCTTAGTGGTCCATGGAGCCTTAATGATCGAACCGACCGAAACTGAAAGTCGCCGGGACTTGGATATGTTTATTGAAGCCATGAAAGCTATTGACCGGGAAGCAAAGGAAAATCCCGAACTGCTGACTTCGGCTCCCCATGTTACTTATGTGCGGCGGCTGGATGAGGTCCAAGCAGCTCGCAATCCGGTTCTTCGCTGGGAGCAAAAAAAGTAGCCGGGAAGAATTTTATAATTGTAAATAAAATTTAGGCTGAGACAGCCAATTTTCTGGGCTGAAGGAAGAAGAAAAATATGATTATGCAGCAGCTTTTTTTGAAGCTCTATGATTTCTGGTCGAACCAGGGTTGTTACTTAGCTCCAACTTATGATTTAGAAGTTGGGGCGGGGACGATGACTCCTGATACTTTTTTCCGGGTATTAGGGAAAAAGCCTTGGAAGGTGGCTTATGTCCAACCTTCTCGCCGGCCAACCGACGGCCGTTATGGAGAAAATCCCCACCGGGTTCAAAAGCATTTTCAGTTTCAGGTAATAATGAAACCCTCGCCCGTTAATATCCAGAGAATATATCTTGATAGCTTAGTTTCTCTGGGCATCAATCTGCAGGAACATGATTTGAGATTTGATGAAGATGATTGGGAATCGCCCACCATCGGAGCCTGGGGCGTTGGCTGGCAGGTTCTGCTGGATGGATTGGAAATTACTCAATTTACCTACTTTCAGCAGGCTGGCGGCCTCGAGCTTTTCCCAGTATCTGTAGAAATCACTTATGGACTCGAAAGGCTG
Source organism: Candidatus Aminicenantota bacterium (assembly GCA_002877915.1). Lineage (GTDB taxonomy): Bacteria > Acidobacteriota > Aminicenantia > Aminicenantales > Saccharicenantaceae > Saccharicenans. Next base: position 4,577 of record PNJE01000032.1, on the reverse strand, counting down.
GAAATGTTTCTGGAGCAGAAGGATAACATTTATGATCTTAAGTGGTCAGAAGAGGTCAGCTACCAGGATTTGAGATACCGAGAGGAAAGGGAATTTTCCATTTATAATTTTGAACAGGCCGATACTAAGATGTTATCTGAATGGTTTGCCGCCGCAGAAAAAGAGGCTCAGCGGCTAATTGATCGTAATCTTTTGTTGCCGGCTTATGATTTCTGCCTGAAATGTTCACATCTTTTTAATTTACTGGATGCTCGAGGAGCGATTAGTGTGACCGAGAGAGTCAAGATGATTGGAGAAATCCGGGCGCTGGTTAACCAGATTGCCAAGAATTACACCGGACAGGAAGGAGAAAGTTGATGGAATTTTTACTCGAGATTATGACTGAAGAACTGCCTTCTTCCCACGTCCGGAGTGCCTTAAGCCAGCTAGAAGAAAAATTCAGGGAAGAACTGAATTCAGCCCGGATTGGAGTTAAAAATTTAAAAAGCCTCGGCACATGCCGCCGGTTAGTAGTAGTGGCGGATTTAGAAGCTGGTCAGCTTGACGAAGAAGAAATAGTCACCGGCCCGCCCAAGCAGGTAGCCTTATCGCCTGAAGGGAAGTTTTCCACTGCTGCCCTGGGTTTTGCTCGTTCCCAGGGAATTCCAGTCGATAAGCTGGAAATAATAAAGATTCCTCGAGGGGAATATGTAGGATTTAAAAGGCTAAAAAAGGGAAAATCAACCGAAGAAATTCTCACGGAAATTTGCCCCTCAATCATCAAATCTTTAACCTTCCCCAAGAGCATGCGCTGGGGGGAGGGAAATTTTCGTTTTTCCCGGCCAATAAAAAATTTACTTTGCCTTTTTGATAGTCGGGTAGTGCCTTTCCAGTTTGAGGGTTTAATCGCCGGTCATAAAACCCGAGGTCATTTTATTCATTCTCCCCGAGAAATCGAAGTGAATAATTTCGCTGAATATAAACAGGCTCTTAAAGAAAATTCGGTGATAATTGATCCTGAAGAAAGAAAACAATTAATTTTAAATCAATTTCAGCAAAAGATGGCCGCTGTTAAGGCCCAGGTTTATCCCGATGAAGGTCTACTGGAGAGGCTCCTCTGGAATGTTGAACAGCCGCTTGTAATTATGGGAACTTTCCCGGAAAAATTTCTTGAGCTGCCCCTTGAGGTCTTATCAACAGCTATGAGGGAGGGTCAGAAATTATTTTCGGTGGTCAGGGGCAAAAAGCAAATACCTTATTTTATGGGAATTGCTGATGCGCCCGCTGATCCTCGAAAATTCATTGTTTCTGGAAATGAACGGGTACTAAGGGCCCGGCTCGAAGACGCCCGGTTTTTCTGGGAAAATGACTTGAAGATTCCTCTATCTGATCGGGTAGGCCAGCTAAAGAATGTGGTTTTTCAGGAGAAATTAGGAAGTTATGGAGATAAAGTTGAAAGATTACAAAAACTGGTAGCTTATCTGGCTGACCGCCTTGACCTTAAATCCGAAAAAAAAGCTCTGGGACAAGCGGCTCGGTTATCCAAAGCCGATTTGCTTACTGGCATGGTCCGGGAATTCCCAGAGCTCCAGGGAATAATGGGTGGCCTGTATTCTCAAAAACAGGGATTACCAAAAACGGTTGCTCAGGCGATTTATGAGCATTATCTTCCAATTAGTCTTGAAGACCAAGTCCCCAATTCTACCACCGGAGCTATCCTATCACTGGCCGATAAGCTGGATACCTTAGTGGGTGTTTTCGGGGTTGGTTATATTATCAGCGGATCCAGTGATCCTTTTGGTTTAAGACGTCAGGCCCATGGAATTTGCAAAATTATCCTGGAGAAAAAATTTCATCTTTCGTTAAGCCGATTAGTGGATAAAGCTATCTTTTTGCTCCGGGATAGACTAACTGTTCCGGAAGATAAATTGAAAAAAATGTGTTTGGATTTTCTTGAAAGTCGACTGAGATTTATTCTGGATAAGAAAGGCTATCGGTATGATTTGATAAATGCAGCCGTAGCTCCCGGAATAGAATATTTGGATTATGCTGAAGCCAGGGCCAGAGCACTTAATGAACTTAGAGAAAGCAAGAATTTCGAACAATTTATTCTGATGGCCAAAAGGGTTAAGAACATCTTAAAAGAAATTCCTAAAAGCACATTGAATTCAGCTTTATTCCGGGAAAAAGAAGAAAAAGAGCTTTATTCTGCTTTAAAAATCATTCAGAAGAATGCCCGGGAGATGTTGGCCCGCGGAGATTTTGCTGGAGCCCAAAAAATTATTTTCCGACTGCAAGCCCCTCTCACTAACTTTTTTGACCGGGTGCTGGTTATGGCCGAAGATAAAAAAATCCGGAACAACCGGCTGGCCCTTTTGGCTCAGGTCCAGAAGCTGATTCAGGAAGTAGCTGACTATTCTCAAATAGTTCTGGAAGTTGAGTCCAGATAAAGGAATTTTAGCTTCAGCCGAGATTTTTGTCTCGCCAGATATCAGGAGCTTTCAATATCGTACTCATCAGGAGGAACGCTGAGGTCCAGCTCCACGTCTATGAATTTCTGCTCCAGCGAAATTATCTTAACCAGGTTGCCTGGGTAGTTTTGATCTTTTTTTTCACCATAGACGTTAAATTGAACCCCGGTCTGATAGGGGAAATTTTCATTGTCATTTTTGGCCGACCATCTAACCCGACCCAAAAGAAACAAGGGACTTCTCTCGCCGGGAATTGATAACTGAAGGTAGAGCTTTTTACCGACTCGGCGGCAACCGAATCTTAATCCGCCCCGGCTGAGATCAAGAAGAGGGCAGAATTCTTCTTCAAATTTCTTTTTATTTAAGAACCAGCGTGTTCTTTTATAGGAAACGGTAGCCCCGGGGATTTTAAAACGCTGGCTGATTCTTTTTTCCAATTGATAAATGTTTTTTTGGGGCTGACTCATCAGGCCCACCTTTCAATCGCTTTATATATAGCTTAAAAAAATTCAGATGTCAAAAAAACATTGAGCCGGGAAAGCAATTCAATAATATTCGACTTCAGCTTTTTCTGGCTTCATCCGAATATTGACCTCGGTTTTAATCTCTTGTTTTTCCGGATTGATAAAGGTGAAATTGATTTCAGCCCTTCTTAAGTAGGAAGAGGGTGCCTTTTCTGTTGGCTTTTTCTTCCAGTCTTTGATAGCTTTGGCGATTGCTGAGACCGCGTCAATAATTGAAACTCCATGCATCTGGTACTGGTCTTTTTGGGGAATAAGATAAGGCTTGGTCCCAGGTGGATTAGGCGGGGGGATGGTAATTTTAAGCGGAATCTTGGTCTCAAGGTACTTAGTTGACTTATAAATCAGGGAATCTCCAATATACAGAGCCAGTTCGCCGGATAGGTTCTTAACCGGAGGAGCGGTTTGCCTTTGAACCAGAAAATCGGGATTTTGAAAGTTTTTTGCCACGGCCTTAAATTCGAGAACGATTCTTTTTTTAATGGTAATGCTATCGGTTTTAAGAAAAATATCTAAGTCCAGATTAATTGATTGATCAAAGGAAAAGGGGAGAGGCAGCTGAATCAAGTGCGGGCCCTGTGACCACCAGCCTCCTTCTAACGGTTGTCCGGCCAGCTGGATCTTATAATAGGCCTCAGTTGAAAGGTCAAAACCGAGGCGGAGGGTATCAGGAATGGTATCCTCACGAGAAGAGACCGGCACCAGGAAATTCAGGTTGCTGATCAAAGGATAACCTTCCTTCCATTTCTCCCAGTAATCCAGTATTGGGCCAAAAATGCTAAAATCCAAAAATTCAAAGGTTGGAAGTGAATTCCCATATTCTTCAAAATAATTTATGATTGCCTGCTTTTCCTCTTTTGCCTGATGATTTTGAGAACAAAGATAAGGTAGAAGCGCCAGAGCCTCCTGCCTTTCGACATTTTCCAGCTTAGACAAATTTATTTCCACAAGATTGCGGGCTTCAGCGTATTTTTGTTCCTTGAGATATTGATTTACTTCTGATTTCCAATCAGCTCGGCCCTGGATGAACAGAAAAACACAGCTGAGGAGAAGTCCGACAATTTTTATCAGGTTTTTATTCATGATAGGTAAATACTAAATAAAACTCCAAACTTTTTCCGGGGAAATCAGCGGGCAGGGGCGGAAAGGGTGCGGAAAGCTTTACCGCCGCTACGGCTGCCTCATCCAGCAGGTCACTGGAGGTCGAGCTATTAATTTCCAGTGAGAGGAGCTGCCCATCACGGTCGACCCGAATAATTAAACCGACATTTTTATTTTCTGGCATCAGAGCCATCTCTGGTAAAATCCACTTAGCCTGGATAAGATTTACCACTTTTTCTGCCCATGGCTTTATATCGTAGTGATAACCAGCTTGACCTTGAGGGCCCACTCCTGTTAACCCGGTTCCAGGGACGATAATTTTACCGGCGGGGGAAAAACGCAAGGATTGCCGGGCTGCCCGATAAGCTTCTGGACTGAGATATTGATAAACATTGCTCTTCAGGTTGCCCGGGCCAATATTTCCAATATTTTTTTCGCCACCAGCTTCGGGTGTTTCTGGCCTTACGGGGAGCTTCAGGCTAAAATGGTATTTGCTGCTGCTTTG
>PNJE01000061.1 GCA_002877915.1 Candidatus Aminicenantota bacterium | reverse complement strand
CTGCCGACCCCCGCACATGGCAGGCTGTTCCCTGGCAGACAATAATCTCATGGCGGCAACGTGGGTTCAAATTGAAAGCCGCATAAAAAGTCAGGAGGCCATAAATTTCCGCTGGAGACAGAGAAAAATAGTCAGCTGCCTCTTTTAGGGCTTCTTCCGGAAGATAACCACAGGCGGCCTGCAGCTGGTGCAAAAATTGAATGAGATAATTCCTTTCCCGTGGAAGTGTCCTTAAAATCTCTCTCGCTATTTTTATCTTATGATCCGTCGAGTTCATGGCTTTATTAAATCCGGTTCAGCATAAACAATCCGGCCATCAACCATGGTCAGGAGGACCCTGGTCTTGATTATTTCTTCCGGTTTGATTTTTAAGATATCCTGATCCAGAACCACTAAGTCAGCCAGCTTGCCTGGTTCGAGTGAACCTTTTTCCTTTTCCGAAAACTCAGCGTAAGCGGCTCTTAGGGTATAGCTCTTGATAGCTTCTTCCACCGAGATTTTTTCTTCTGGAATCCAGCCGTCAGGATGTCGTCCATCGAGTGTTCGGCGGGTGGAAGCAGCATAAATCCCGCTCAATGGATTCATAGGAGCCACCGTCCAATCTGAGCCGAAAATCAAGGTGGCTCCAGCCCTGAGCAACGAATTAAAAGCATAAGCCATCCTGGCTCTCCGAGGGCCAATCTTAGTTTCAGCCCAGCAACCATCATCTATCAAGTGATAAGGCTGAACTGAGGCAATTAATTTAAGCTGGCCGAAACGGCTTACGTCACTTTCTCTCAGATGCTGGGCATGCTCTATCCTCCAGCGGCGGTCCCTCGATCCACTTTCTTTAAAAATCTTTTCAAACATATCAAGGAGCAAAGCATTGGCCCGATCGCCGATAGCGTGAATGGCCACCTGCAGTCCTCCAGCTTCGGCTTGTCTCAATCTTTTTTCCATGATTCCTTCCGGAAACATGTGAGCGGCCAGCAGCCCGCAGGAATTTTTGTTATCGCTATAGGGCTCAAAAAAATAAGCCGTCCCCGAACCCAAGGAACCATCAACGAAACCTTTAAGACCGGCCAATCTCAAGAATGGATGACCGAACCCTGATTTAATTCTCATCTTCAAAAAGATGTCAATCTCCGGAATCTGGAAATAAACATATAGCCGGGCAGTGAGTTCTCCCCGCCGGAGAAGTTCTTGATAGACCTCAAAGCTGAAAGCATCGGACATATCATGAATAGAAGTGACTCCATTTTTGGCCGCTTCTTCCAGGGCTTTTCGAACTGCTTCCAGCTTCTCCGAAAATCTGGGCTCAGGTATTATGGAGAAAACCAGATCAGCGGCCGCATCCTTGAGGATTCCAGTGGGCTCACCGGTTAACGGGTCTTTCATTATCTCCCCGCCAGAGGGAGGCACCGTATCTTTGGTAATCCCAGCCAGCTTTAAAGCAACACTATTAACCAGAACCATGTGACCATCTAAGCGATTGACGCAAACAGGATTTTCGGTCGTTATCGCATCAATCCATTCCTTCCGAGGGAGCTCGGCTGGATGAAATTGCTGGTGGTCCCAATCTCCATTTAAAATCCAAGCGCCGGAAGGCAACTCTTTAGCCTTATCCGCTATTCTTTTTACAAATTCTTCCTTGGAGTGACAATCACGCAGCTGGACTGAACGAAGGGCCAGCCCTCCATTCAGGAAATGGGTATGGCTATCAATAAAGCCAGGCAGAACGAACCTTCCCTTAAGGTCAATAATCCTGCTTCCCGGTCGAGCCAGTTCCTTAGCCGCCGAATTGCTACCAACCAGAACAATTCTATTCTGGCTGATGGCGACAGCTTCAGCCTCTGGCTGAGAGGGATTAACTGTCCACACCCGACCGTTTATTAAAATTATATCTGCCATTTTCCCTCCTTGATTTTGAGGCCCGGCTAAAAGAAAACCGGGGAATAAAATAACTGCCATTAAAGAAATAAAAATCGGAATAACATTTTTTAAGCCAATCATTCTCCTCATCCAGTTTCTTGAATTATTAATATTTTTGGCTCATCAGCCATTTTAGTGGGTTTCAGGGTAAAGGTTTAAGCCACCGCAATGGAAGTAAATAGCGATTTTAAAATGTTCTCGGTTGCGAAAGCCACAAGCCATTTTCTTGATTG
>PNJE01000147.1 GCA_002877915.1 Candidatus Aminicenantota bacterium | reverse complement strand
GTGGGGCAACCTGTTCAACGACCTGGTGTACAAGCACGACTCTCACCTGACGACTGGCATCATCGGCACCAAATACATACTTGATGTGCTGACTATGTTTGGCAATTCCGACCTGGCTTACGACATCATGACTAAAACTGATTTTCCGAGTTACGGTTACATGATTAAAAACGGAGCCACTACCCTCTGGGAACTCTGGCAGAAGCGCGAGGGACCGTCGATGAATTCTCACAACCACCCGATGTTCGGCAGCGTCGGAGCTTGGTTCTACCGAGCTTTAGCTGGCATAAACCTGGCGCCAGAATCTCAAGCCTTCAAAAAACTGATCATCCGGCCGCAGATGGTCAGGGACTTAACCTATGCTTCCGGTTCGATTTACACCATAAACGGCCAGGTCAGCTGCTCCTGGGAAAAAGGAGACCGGAAAATAAAGCTGAGCGTGGACATTCCTGTTGGCAGCCAGGCGGAAATCTACCTCCCGGTCTTTAAGCTCAGAGACTTGAGGTTATATGAAGGCCAGACCCCCCTCTGGGCTGAAAATGAAATTAAAAACAAAATAACTGGCGTTGAAGGCGTTGAGCTTAAAGGCGGAAATTTCGTCATCAGAGTTGGCTCGGGAAGCTATCATTTCCTGCTCGAAGGAGAATGAGATAGAAGAAAAGACTTTAATTAATTGTATGGCTGAAAAATTTAAAACTTTTAGTTTTTGTAAACTTAATAAATTGGCGGATGAGTCCAAAAAGCTAATAAAAAAACTGCCAAAAAAAGGTTCTTCTGGGTTATTAATGGGTGAACCTGGAAAATTAATGATTTCAGAGGGCTTATATAAAGCCTTTCAATGAGGATTCATAGAGGAAATTGATCCTATCGGTCTCGTATCTTGTTGAAAAGCATTCAATTAGCCTCATCAATAATGAATTAGCTTGGGCTGAACCCGGTATTAGGTGCTTGAAAACATCTCCTTTTACCCACAAGAAAGCTTGCAGAACCAAAAAAAAATAACAAAGGAAGAAATAGAAGAAAGAATAAATCTGTTTTTTTAAAAACGGCCAAAAAATCAAAAAATAAGCTTAGGAAGAAATTAAGAATTTTAAATTTGATTAGAAAAAAATTTATTAATTTATTTTTTTAGATAGAACACTTGGCTGAGAAGATAATTAATTCGGAAAGTAAAAGTTACGCCTTAACCTTAAGATTTTTTTATAGAAGCGATGAAATGCTTTTTGAAATGAAATTTTTTATAATTTGAATCTATATTGAATTGATAAGGAAAAAAGCGAATGCTTAAAGGCTTTAAAGAAGAAAACCCTTTAGTTAAAAAATGGTTAGTACTGCTGGTCATTCTGGCTGCTTTTCTTCTGCTTCCCTTCTCCGCGTCAAAAGTTGAAGCTCAAGTCACCCTGGTAAAGAAAAGCCGAAGCTCCTACCAAATAATTCTGCCTTCTAATCCCTCCTTAGAAGAAAATCGGGCAGCAGAATTCCTGAATAAACATCTGGAGAAAATCGCCAGCTGCACTCTACCGATTGTGGCCACAGATAAACCACAAGGCAAAAATCTGGTAATCATTAAAAAATCCGCTGAGCTTAAAGAAGCAGATGATTTCCGCCTCTACACCCGAGGTCACCGGCTATACATCCTCGGCGGACCAGGCAAAGGCTGCGTTTACGGAGTGGCTGAACTCCTCGAACGATACTTTGGCGTCAGATATTACAGCCCGGACTTTGTGGTCATTCCTCGTGCCACCACCCTGAAATTGCCAGCCCTAAACCTTTACAGCCATTCGCTCAACACCTACCGCAACGTCCACGGCCAGTTTTCTCAGGACCCGGATTACCGCGATTTTCACCGGTTAAACGTCATTGATGATATGTTTGCCCGCGGTTATTATGTTCACACTTTTCAGAAGCTTGTTCCCTGGCAGGAATATTTTAAAGACCATCCTGAATATTTTGCCTGGCTCAACGGTAAAAGGGTTATTGACCAGCTCTGCCCTTCCAACCCTGAGGTTCAAAAGCTCATCATCCAGAAGTTAGAGCAGGAAATGAAAGCTCAACCTGATAAAAAAGTCTGGTCAGTCAGCCAGAATGACAATTTTTCCTACTGCCAGTGCGAGAAATGCCAGAAGATAATGGAAGAAGAAGGTAGCCCAGCT
>PNJE01000053.1 GCA_002877915.1 Candidatus Aminicenantota bacterium | reverse complement strand
AAGAAAAAATGGGCCTGAGGGCTTAAGGCAGGTATCCTGACTCTCGGGTCATCCTCTTCCCTGGCCTTCCCACCACACCGGGCAGTGGCCATGTCAGGGAATCGTCACCGATTACAGTAGCGGGGGCTGTGTCCGCTTTACACGGACTTCCCTGTCCTCTAAACCCATGATGACAAGAACATAATTTTAGCTCAAAGCAGGAATAAGTCAAATATTTCCTCGAATAATAAAATATAATTTTGACCTTAAAGCCGAATAGCTTTCGAAAAATTTTAAAATAAATGGGCTCAATTTAAAGAAATATTTCTCTATTTTTAATTTATTTTAGGCTGCGATTTTAGGCGAAAAATAAGTGGGTAATGATAAGAGAATAGAAAAGAAATTCAATTGGAATTTAAGAAAGATTGCTGACAATCTTTTATTTATTGAGGCTAATGATGAAGGGATAAAAAGATGAATTCTTACCTACTTTTCAGGAAATAATAAATTTCCGTTTATCTCGGGCTTTAAGCCATTTTTTATATGAGCAGCAAAAAATTTTGAGCAAGGAACAAAAAAGCCCTGCTTGGTCAAGCAGGGCTTGGGGGTGAAGGGCAAAGGAAGGGGGAGAGTTAGGAAAAGGAGGGGCGTTTTTTAAAGGAAAGCAAAATCGCTTTTTCCTTTTTCATAACCTTCTCCATCGTTCTCAGTAAATCAAACTGCGCAGACCAATAAATGGTTACATAGAAGTTTTTATCTATAGCGATTCTTTATTTCCCCCTAACTAACATAATAATTATATCACATTTATAAAATTAAATCAATAAAAAATTTCTTCTTTTCAATATTTCCTATAATTTTAATCTTTTAATCCAGCTTTTAACCTGAAAAACTGAGCTATTTGCGCAATTTCGCAATGAAAGCTTTCTTTTTAAGCTGAAAGAATGCTAAAATTTATAAAAACGAGTTAAAAAAATCGCTAAAAAGGCTTTAATTTATAAAAAAGGCCCTAATTTAAGGAGGTAGGGCTATGAATAAAGAAAAATTTAAAAAATATGGCTATGAAATTATCGATTGGATTGCTGATTACTTGGAAAATGTCGAGCAATATCCGGTTAAATCAACTGTCAAGCCTGGTGAAATAAAAAATCTTCTGCCATCTTCTCCTCCAGCCCACCCTGAAGAAATGGAAGCAATTTGGCAGGATTTTAAAAAAATTATCATTCCCGGCCTAACTCACTGGCAGCATCCAGGTTGGTTTGCCTATTTCCCTTCAAATAACAGCCCGGCTTCGATCCTGGGTGAGCTTCTTTCCGCCGGCCTTGGAACTCAAGGCATGGTCTGGGAAACCTCACCAGCGGCGACAGAACTGGAAGAAGTTGTCATGGACTGGCTCCGGCAGATGATCGGACTTCCTGAAAGTTTTGCCGGGGTTATCCAGGATACAGCTTCTACCGCTACTCTGTGCGCCCTTCTCGCTGCCAGGGAAAAAGCAACCGGATTTGCCGTTAATACTCAGGGCTTTTCGAAAATTTTACGGGTATATGCTTCTAAGGAGGCCCACTCGAGTGTTGAAAAGGGAGTAAAGATTGCTGGCTATGGCCGGAAAAACCTGGTCTATATTCCTACCGACGAAGAATTTGCTTTGATTCCAGGTGAACTGGAAAAGGCTATTGAAGAAGACCTTAAATTCGGCTTTCAGCCTGCCTGTGTCATTGCCACCGTGGGAACTACTTCTTCTGGGGCAGTTGATCCCTTGAAGCCAATTGGAGAAATAGGCAAAAAGTATAATCTCTGGTTCCATGTGGATGCGGCTTATGCTGGGACCGCCGCCATTCTTCCAGAAAAGCGCTGGGCTCTCGAAGGAGCAGAACAGGCTGATTCTCTGGTTTTCAATCCTCACAAATGGATGCTTACCAATTTTGATTGTTCAGCCTTTTTTGTCCGCCAGCCTGAGATTTTGACCCGGACTTTTGAAATCCATCCAGAATACCTTAAAACAGGCGTGGATGCGGTGGTTAAAAATTACCGGGATTGGGGAATCCAGTTAGGGCGTCGGTTTAGAGCTTTAAAGCTCTGGTTTGTAATAAGGACTTATGGCTTAGAGGGAATAAAAAAAATTATCCGCCAGCATATTCACTTGGCCGAACTTTTCTCCCGCAAGCTACAGGAGGACAAGAGATTTGAGCTTCTGGCTCCAGTTTACTTCAGCCTGGTTTGTTTCCGTCTAAATGATGGCCGAGGAGAAGAAGAACTTAACCTACTAAACAAACAACTGCTGGAGGCTATTAACTCAACGGGGAAAATTTACCTGACACATACGACTCTTAACGGAAAATACACTTTGAGGCTGGTGGTCGGGCAGAGGACCACCGAAGAAAGGCACGTGCGCCAGGCGCTGGAAATAATAAAGACAAAAGCCGATTCACTGTTAGGGCAAAAACTGTCAGGGTAAAAATTATTTTAATTACCTTGAGTGGCCGGGCTAATTAGATTTTTTCAGATTTTCAATTCTTTTTTTGATGGTTTTAATCCCATAGTTGATATTTTCGGTATTTCTGGCCTGCCTGATAATAAATTTTTCTTTCGCCAGTAGATAAAAATAAAACCAAGGCGAAAACCCTGAGCTAATCGGGCTTTATTTTCTAACTTCATTTCCCCGGGCGGCTGCTCCAGCGGTATTGACCTTTGGGGTCTGGTATTCTTAAATAAAAGCCCCATCCACCTGAGCCCTGTAATACTTTAATCAAAATTTTGTTCCACCCCGATTTGAGTTTTGCTTCCACCTGGTCCTGGTCAGGATAGGCTCCTCGATAGACTGGATTCGTATGAACTAATTCATCATTCACCCATAGTTTTACTCCATCGTCGCTCCCGAGAAGAAGGGTGACCTTTTTTTCATCTGGTGAATAGAGATAAGTCAGGCCATAGGCTACAGCTTGTTCATTTGGTTGGAGCAGCTGGTTTAAAGCTACGTAACCTGATGGGGAGGCCTTAATTTGCTTCCAGACCACCGGCTGGTTATTTTTTCCTGAATAACTTTTATTAAGGGCAATTTCCTGTTCCGGGGGAAAAGAAACAGACAGGTAACTCATATCTGGAGCTTCAAAGGGTCCGATGATATTCCAATCGAGGGCGAAATTTTGTTGGCTGGGGATTAAATTGCAACCGATAATGGCCAGATCATAACCTGTGGATTTAGTTTCTTTCCCGGCTGCTTCCAGAATAAAATTAGTTTCATTTTCTGAAAGCTCGACGTTTTTTAAGGTAACACTGTCAATGATGAGCTCTGGATTATAAGCGTTGATGGTGCCGAGGACGGTAAATTCTGGTTCCTTGGGCTGGGCTTGAGGAACAGGCTGCTCTTCAGCTTTTTCCTTGTTAACAGCTTTTTCTTTGTTCTGTTCGGTCTCGGTGTTTTTGGTTTCTGTGGAGACCGGTTCAGATTTAGATTCGCTCTTGGTGGGATTTTCTTTCAGGATATTCCAATTACCATAAGCCGGGCCTTTAAGATAATAAATTTGTAGGTCATAGAGATCGGACCACTTGGCCTTGAGCGTTAGCTTAGCTTTGTATCCCTGCCCGGTACCTTCTGTGCCGATAGCTGGGAAACGTTGGCCACTCTGGTCATAATAGGAGGTCAGGAAATGAATTAGGCGAGGGGCAGATAATTTTGTTCCGCTTAATTTATCTTGGTAGGTAATTTCTTGGGTATCGGGAGTATCAATTTTAGCCCACAATGGCAGCGAAAAATTATCTTTAGTTTCGAGGGCGAAGGGGAGGCGTTTATCGACTGGAGGCAATGGTGGAAATGGCTTATGTGGTTCAGTTTGATACCAGTAGGCTACTGAACTGTAATAATCGGACCGATCATTGTTATCTCCGTGTTCGATGGTCACTCGGATTGATTTAAAAAAAGGAATGGGGTCAGGAAGATGAAATCGGAAAACAGTGGCTTTGGCTCCGGTTAAAAAATCTTCTTCTTGAAGTGGACAGCCATAATAAAGATGATTGCCTTCGCGCATTCCCCAGGCATCCGAGAAATAGTCTTCGCTTCCGGTACCATGAATGGAAGGAGTTTCTTCTCCATCAATATAAATCATATCATCTCCTTCGCCCCACCAGCCCATTGAACGTTGAAGGACGCTGAGCACGCAACCGACATAATGGCCCTGGCCGACGGCCTCGAGGATGAGATAATTGTGGCCAGGTTCGCAGGGCGTTTCCTGGTGATATTGGGCATGAAAGTAAGGGGCATCTGGTCTAATGTCTTCCAGCTGACGGTAATCTATCTGGTAGTAGAAAGAACTTACCGGGCGACTGCCTTCATTGGTGACAGTAATTTTAGCTGACCAGCGGAAGGGCATATACCAGTAGCAATTCAGCGCTCGACCTTCAGAAGAGCGAATTATGGGAATAGAAGTCAGGCTTCGTTGAAGCCCGTGGCCAACGGCAAAAAAATCTCCAATGGGAGCCTCGACCGAAGGAGTATCTTCGCCATCCCAGTAAATTCTGAGCACTATTTTCCGACCATAAAAAGCTTCTCCGGCAATAGTCATCCACAGGTGATCAATAGCTGCCGGACCCTTAATTTCAGCCAGCACAGCTGTTTGCCCGGGCAGAATGGTGATGAAATCATGATTTCCCCCGGTAGGATCAAAAGAAGAAATACGCTTACCGCGATAGTTTTGTTTTTCTCCGAGGGAGGAAAGAATATTCTGGCTTCTGACTAAGGAAATCAGCGTTATAATCGCTACGATTATTAATATTAAAAAAAAGAATTTTTTCCGTGAGGCCACTTTTTTCATTTTTAACCTCTCTTAAAGTTTTCCTGAAAAGATCATCATAGATTAAATTATATATTTTTTAATATCGGCCAGCTATAAAATAAAGAAGAAATGGCCAATAGCTCTAATACCCGGGGTAAATTTTATTCTGATTTAACAAAGGGATAAAAAACAATAAAAATTGCCTGAGCTTGGGTTTTCTCCTTTCTAAGAAAAAACCATGCCGATTTTTTGGCTGGATATTCAATCGGATTTCGATTGTTTTAAAGGTTCTGGCGATAATTTAAAAAGAAAAAGGAAAAATAAGTGGATCAGCCGTCAGGCGTTATGACTTAGATTTTCTGAGGCAGCCTCAATTTTTTTTAAGGTTATTAATCTTTAACTGGATAGAGCCACTTTTCATATTTAGGATTCTTGCCGGTAACTATTTGTTGATAAGCCTCAGCCAACCTGTTAGTGAGCACTCCGGGTCGGCCACTGCCGATTATGTGCGTTTTCCCGTTTTCAAAGCCTTCGGAAAAATCTGTTACTTTGACAATCGGAGAGATTTCTGCCGCGGTTCCACAGAAAAAGGCTTCATCTGCTCCGAATAGGTCTTCTTTGGTAATCGGAGCAACTTTAGCCTTAAGTCCAACGTCCGGAGCCATTTCTAAAAGGCTGGTCCTGGTAATTCCTTCGAGGACTGATTCAGAGCGGTCGTTAGTCTGCAAGGTCTCGTTTTTTATAATACAGATATTTTCTCCTGGGCCCTCGGCAATGCGCCCTTCGAGGTTTAGGAAAATGGCTTCGTCATAACCGTGCTCCCGGGCTTCAATGCCGTTAATCGTGGATTGGACATAAGTGCCGCCTAACTTAGCTGATAGGTCCATCTGGGAAATATGAATGCGACGTTTCGGGACGATACAGGCATTGCTGCCTCTTTCGGCTGCCTCTCCTAAGTAAGCTCCCCATTCCCAAGCAGCGATTACGAGCTCTACTGGACAGAACTTTGGGACCAGTCCCAGATTACCATAAGAATAGAAAAGGAGCGGCCGGATATAAGCTCCCTCCAGTCCATTTTCTCTGATTACCAGCTTGCAAGCCTCCATTATTTCTTCTTTGGTAAAGGGAACCTTCATTTTGATGACTGAGGCCGAATGGAAAAAGCGATCGATATGGTCTTTAAGTCGGAAAATGGCTGGACCTCTGGGAGTGGGGTAGGATCTGATGCCTTCGAAGGTGCAGGTACCATAATGGAGAGCATGAATCATTGGATGAAAAATTCCCTCAGACCAATCATAAAGTTTGCCCATGTACCAGTATTTTTTAGCTTTGGAAAAATGGGTATTAAGAAACATATTAAATGACTCCTTTCTATTCGATGATTTTTAGATAAAGATTTCCCCGGGTGGGAAAAAATGGTTCTACCTTTTTTTCACTATTTTCTTTTTTCACTGATAAGACCCTGAACGTTTAGAAATATAAATAACATAAAAGTCAAGAAAAGAAAAGAAAAAAATTTGGAAGGGTGAATTTAAGAATGGGGATATTGCTCCTTGAGCCAGGGTCATCAAAAGCGCCTTAAAAATTTTAAGCACCTTAGCTTGATTCTGACAACCCCATAACTTGGTCCAGAAAAAACTGCGCCTGAAGGTGGCGGCTGTAATTAAATTCCAGGCCAGAATTAATTTAAGGAAAAAAATATTGACCTGATAATTAATAAATTAATCTGCCCCTGTAAACCGAAAGCAAATTTAATTAAGTCTAATGATATTAACTTTTCAGACCAGCTCAAAATAATCCCGATTTAAATGGCTGACGATTTTAATTTTTTTAGCTTCCAGCAGCCGATGCAGGCTGAGGCTTAATTGTTCTCTGGTAAGGCCAAGCGAATTTTCCAGGTCTTCCAGGCTTACTGGCCTACGCTGAACCATGGAGATAATCGCCTCAGCAATGTCGGCGGGCGTTTTTTCTTGTTCTTTTTTGTGAAAATTAGCTACTATCTCGGCTTTCTCTCCAAAGAATTCTTTAATTTTTTCCATTTCCTTAGGCAAAAGAGGTTTGGCTGATTTTTCGGCTGGCGGTCGGACGACAGTATTTAGATGAATTCGGTCAGGGTCGATTTTTTCGACTGCTTTCTTGAGTTTCTGTAGATGGATGCTGGAGTCGTTCACTCCCCTGACCAGCAAAATTTCTAACCAGATTTGACCTTGGAATTGTTTTCTAAAATTGACGAGTCCAGTTATTATTTTTTCAATTTCTAAAGAAGGATGGGGACGGTTGACCTTCTTGAAAATTTCTTGAGTGGAGGCATCAAGCGAGGGCACCACGACATCAGCGGCCAGAAGGTCTTTCCTGACATCTGCCCTGGTTAGAAGAGTGCTGTTAGTAAGAACCGCTACCGGAATGTCAGTAATTTTTTTTATTTTTCTGATTAGCCGTCCAATTGATTTATTAAGGGTGGGCTCGCCGGAACCGGAGAAAGTTATAAAATCAACCCTAACTCCGGTCTTTAGAAATTCTTTTATTTCTTCGAGGATTTGTTTTTCAGAGAAAAAGCTTTTTCGCCTGATAGTCTTTTTTCGGGTAGGGCCAAGCTGGCAGTAAAGGCAGTTTAAGGTGCAGGTTTTAAAAGGCAAAAGATCGACGCCTAAGGAATAGCCCAGTCGCCTGGAAGGCACCGGTCCGTATAAGTGATGAAATTTTTTCGCCGATTTTATTTTTCCTTTTTCCTGGTTTTTATTTTCTATTGCTTTTCCAGCCTCACCTATTTTTTTGACCTGGGTCCTGATTGAGTTTTTGACTTTTTTCGGATCAGACATTTTTTCTCCTGACTTTATTTCCAGAACCGGCCATAACCTGACCTTAAGGTAATTTTACCTATTTCTGTTTTTATTCAAAACAGGTTTTTTTGAATTTTTTATTTTCTACTTATTTCATATTTTTATAAATCTGGATGAATCTTTCGAGCGAGCGGTCATAGGTTTTTTCGATGTCGTCAGGGAAAAAACAGGCTGACAATTCTCGATGACTCCAATGATAAGTGAGACATTCACAGCAGATTCCTTTACGCTCGCAGGGCTCCCAGGAGCAATTACATCTTTTGAGGTTTTTTTCTGACCGGCATTCTCTCATCACTTGCCCTCCCGAAAGAATTTGATTTTGGTATTGACTTACATTCTAACTTAATTCCTTCAGGATGTGAATTGATTCAGGAGAGGAGATAAGGAAATTTTATTCAATGATCCTTTTATCAATATCAATTAGCTTCGGGCTGGACATTTCATTCAAGAACTCTTTGATTCGTTTTTCGGCTAAAAGCACATAATCTTTATTGATCTCATATCCCCCATAGTGTCGATTTGCTTTTAAAGCAGCAATAGCGGTTTGTCCGCTGCCCATAAAAGGATCAAGGATGACTTCATTTTGAAAGGTATAAAGTTGAATTAATCGGTAGGGTAATTCAATGGGAAAAGGAGCCGGATGCCCAATCTTGGTGGCTGACTCTGCCGGGAAATTCCAAACGCTCTTGGTAAATTCTAAAAACTCTTCTTTCGAAATAGTATTTCGTCTATTGAGAGAGAGTTTTCTGGTAAAAGATTTTTTGGAAAAAACTAAAATATATTCATGGATATCGCGAAGTATAGGGTTCTTAGCTGATTTCCAGGTACCCCAGGTCGTCGACGGGCTGACGCTTGAGCCCTTATTCCATATTATTTCACCTCTCATCAAAAAGCCAAGGTCAAGCATATCTTTGATAATGAAAATGTGAAGTGGCAAATAAGGCTTCCTTCCAAGATTAGCGATATTAAGGCAAGCCCTGCCGCCAGGAACCAGTACTCTATAAACCTCTTTCCAGATGCTCCTTAGAAAATCTCGATATTCAGGCAAAGAAAGGTCTTGCTCATATTCCTTTCCTACGTTATAGGGAGGCGAAGTCACCATTAAATGGATACTATTTTCGGGCAATTCGTCCATCTTTTCGCTCGATTTACAAAATATTTTATCTAATAGGTCAGCTTCAACCGGATTTTCCACATAATCAACTGGTTCTTCTTTGGGTAAATCATCATATAATCGGCTGTGGTAAAATTTAGTTGAATCATGGTTTATACGCCCAGGCGAACCAAAAGAACTGGTTTTTGTGCCTATTCTTCTTTTTTTTGTAGGGGTTATAATTAATCTTCTTTCCATAGCTCAACCCACCTTTTATATGGGTTTATATTTATTTCTGATTTTTGCCAATAAATTGGAATGCTGTTTGAATGATCAAGTTTAATGAGAGATATAAGAGCTTCTTTTGATATTTCAACTCCCCGCGGATTTGTTCCTGGTTTTGGTAGTTTTATATATCGTTCCCTACCAATCGCATTAAAGACGATTTTCTAAAGGAAAATAAAATAACCCACCCATTTTACCCCAGTTAATTTGAACCAGCAGCAAATCGCAAGTCGGTTTATAATTGAGTTGAAATTCGGCCGCCTTTTGGGCATCGACAGTCCAAATCAGTTTGATCCCAGAAAAGCTTTCTCTAGTTATCGTCTTTATTGATATTGGATTATTAAATAACTCTAAATCAGCTTCAGGATTGGTGATGGGAAGGTTGGTGTCAACATTTTCTTCACCAAATTTATATATAAGCAAAGCTACAATAATTTTTTCTCTGACCGACCCCGCTTCCATGCCTGTTTTACCGGCGCGAGAACTTTCTATTTCAGCCAGCTGAAATAAATACGGAAGGCGCCTTTGTATTTTTTGAACCAAATTTTTTTCATCAAAAATGAGCTCGAGTGGATTTGGCAAAATATATCCTCCATTAAATAAAGACGAGTGGAATATAAAATTTTATCATTTTTGGCCTAAATTTTTGTTAGTTCAATTTTCCCTTCTAAATTATATTGAAATGCCTTAAAAAATACCATTCGTTAGATTAATTGTTTGGCCTTTGATGATGATTAAGTACGGCGGGACCATTTATGGAAGGTGAGGGAGCGCTGGTAAAGGTATTTACTGTTGCGAGACGATTCATAGTTGGGCTCAATCTCTTGGAAGAGCCTATCGGCGGTCGTTTCTTTAAGCAACCGGACGAACCTGACCAGAGAGCCAGGGCATTCTTTCTCTTCAATCTGCTGCCAGGTTTTAATCGCCTGCTCCTCATCTCCATTATCCCAGAAAGTCTGGCCGAGAGCATAAAGTGCCCGAGCTCTGGTCTGCCCCTCTCTTTTAGCTAACCACTCATAAATCTTTATTTCCTGCTCGGTATATTTTCCAATGGTTTCATCAATGGAAGAAAAACCTTTAGGCTTGAGACTTTCCAAAAGCTTTTCATAAACATTTTTTACCACCAGAGCTTTGGCTAAGGAATTAAATAGATAATCGAGCGGGCTATTTTTAAGGTAAACTTCGTTAGCCCGGGGATAGGCAAGCCGGAGATATTCGATAACTCTTTTTTCAAAATCGTAAGATGAAGCCAGACAAAAAATAAATTCTTCACTCACCTGGGTGTGGGGGTATTTTTCAATCAGGGCGGCCATTCTTTCAAAAATCTGCTTTTTGTAAAAGAGTTCTTCTAAGGAGTCAAAGGCTGTGGTAAACGGGTCATGAATCAGAAAGACGCCATTCAGGTTGGAGTTGATAAAACTTTGGGTAAACTCAGCCAGAGCAGCAGAATTCCAGTCAAGGTTCTGGAGATATTCCTGCTCAAAAATCCGAAACTGCTCTTCTTCTGGATAAGTCATCAGCTCGTTTAATTTTTCCTCCCACTGGTCTTTTGGCAGATTAAAAATTCTGCTTTTATCAATTTTAGATTCTGAGGCTTGAATTTTAGGCTCCGGCAATTTGAGCTGGCCATAATAGATGACTTTGAATCCTGATTGCGGGAAAAGTTCTTCCGCCTGGCTTTCGGGTTTCTTCCCTTCATTTTTATCCTTTGATGTTTAGTCGACCGGCAAATTAAATCCCCGGACGATAGAAAAGTTCAGACTTCCTCTGGCCATTATTTCTTCATAGGGTGAACTCCGATAATAATATTCTGCCGGGACTTCGGCAAATTCGCTTTCGGTTTTTATTTTGACCGTTTGTCCCGGTCCGACTTTTGGGCTCGGTTTTAGGCCTCCACTCAGGCGGAGGTTCTTTAATTGGAGATAGCTGCTGCTATCGAGTTTGTAAAGTTCAAATTTACCCTCATCGGTAGCTGAAGGAAGAAGATAGATTTTCTCGCCCGGGCGAATTTCGAAAGTTTCTTCCTGGTTGACTGGCTGCTGGTTACCACTCCCGCTTTCTTCAGACAGCGAAATTCTTGTGTCTTCAGCGAAATAGGCGGACAGCAACTTCTTATAAACCTCAAGCTTTTCAGCCTCAGTCATCGAGTCATCCAGCACCAGAAGGCGGTCAGCTAAGGCGGGTAATGGCTCTTCTTTCAAATTACTAATAGCCTCAGCCAGCTTATCTTCCAGGCCTTTTTCTCTGGTCAATTCTTCAAGCGCCGGGGAAAAAAGATTGAGCTCGGCTGAGCTTCTTTTTTCGGGTGGGAACGGCTAATAAACGATAGCTGTTACTGAAAGCAGAAAAATTAAAAGGAAATGGCTGACGGCCGAAATAAGTAAGGATCCGGTAAAGCTGTTAAAAGTTTGCTTTATAAAAGAAAAAGTATTCCAGATTTTGGATCCCAGGCGACGCTTGGACTCAAGCGAGCTTTCGGGGAAAAGCGCCACCAGCTTCATTTTTTACTCCCCTTTGTAATATTATTATATTCAATTTGGCTGATTTAGGGCAATTTTGATTCAAGGCGGCTCGGTTAAGATGGATTTTCTATTGTCTGGTTGGTCTACCTGCTTTCTTGCTGAAGTCGGGCTTTTAGGCTATTATTTAAAAGCAAAGTAAAATTTTCAGGCGAGAAAAAATGGCTAAGAAAAAACCAGAAAAAATCTTAGAATATACAGAAAAGGAAGCCAGGGCCGGGCTAAAAGCGCGGCTACCCGAAATTCAAACTTTTCCCAACCAGTTCCCCGACTACGAAATAACTGTTGAGATTCCTGAATACACTTCGGTCTGTCCCAAAACTGGGCTTCCAGATTTTGGTAAGATTACCATCTGGTATGTGCCAGATAAGCAGGTGATTGAGCTCAAGTCGCTAAAAATGTATATCCTGAGTTACAGGAATTTAGGGATTTTTTACGAAAATGCGGTTAATCGCATCCTGGAAGATGTGGTCAAAGCCTGCCGGCCAAAAAAAGCCCTGGTAAGAGGAGAATTTACCCCTCGTGGAGGAATAAAATCAGTAATTGAAGCCCGCTACCCCCGGGGGGAATGAGGTTCAGTCCTACCTTTATTTATATTCGCAGAATAAAAAATGGAAGAGAGAGGCTTAAGTATAAAAATTTCAGACCGAGAGGTTCTAAACTCGGTGACTCAATTAACGTCCACCGACGTCGGCCGCTCTTCAGGCCGGGATGAAAAAACGCCCACTAATAAAAACAATTTTGTGGTTGACCAAGCTCCGGGATTCGGTTTGACCGATCTCCTGATGGTTCTGACCACGATGATCTGGGGGGCCAATTTTTCGGTGATTAAGGTTTCTTTTTCGCAGTTGTCTCCCCAGGCCTTTAATCTGGCTCGGTTTTTTCTTTCCTCTTTGATCTATCTTGTCATTCTCTGGAAAACGGGAGAAGGATTCGGTCTCCGTCTTCAAGATCTTCCCAGGGTTATTTTCCTGGCTCTGACCGGGATTACTTTTTATCAGCTTTTTTTCATCGCTGGTTTGAGCCGGACGACAGCTTCTCTGGCTTCGATGGCTAATGCCATGAGCCCGATTTTTATTGCCGTCTTAAGTTCACTCTTTGGTTTTGACCGGCTGCGGTGGACTGGCTGGTTAGGAATTTTCCTTTCTTTCGCTGGCTTTTATGGCATTATCCTCGGTCGACCGAGCGGGGTAAATCTAAGCGGGAGTGATTTACGAGGAGCCTTCCTAATTCTCCTGGCCGCCTTGATGTGGGCTTTTTATACGATTTTCGCCCGACCTGTGCTCCAGCACATTTCGCCGACCAAATTGGCTGCTCTAACGAACATCCTGGGCACGCTGTTTTACCTGCCGTTTGCCTGGAAGGATTTTCATAATGCCGATTTTACGAAGGTTTCCTTAGGCGGCTGGTTGGGCCTGATATATTCAGGTTCCTTGGCGCTGGTGTTCGGCTTTATCATCTGGTACAAGTCAGTCAAGAGGGTTGGCAACGCTCGAACGGGAGTTTATAGCAACCTGACGCCGGTTTTTGGAGTCCTAACGGCGGTAATTTTTCTCGGGGATAAAATTTCCCTGGTTCAAATCTTGAGTGCCGTAGTTATTTTTGGCGGCGTTTACCTCACCCGAAATGGACATCAGCTTTTGAAAAAATTAGCTATTTCAGACCGTAAATCTTGTGAAGCTGGCAGGATAACCTAACATTATTTAAATTCATCTTCACTGCTTGCCGGAAAAATCGCCAGGCCTTCCGGTAACTCCAGTCTTGATTTGATTCGGGCTGAAGTAAGATGGGCACTTTTGCTGGAAAATCCTGCCTGACTTTTTCCAGGATTTTAAATTTTAAACTTCGGGTGACTATCAGTTTAACTTCCTTCACCTGCCGGCGGCAATCAGCCGTCACCCGGTAGGCCGGAGGTTTGGGAGAAACACTCAGCCAGTCGGCTCGAAAATTCAAGTGCCTTGTTCCATTAGTTTCCACCTGGATGCGGAAACCGCCTTTCCTGAGCGCTCGAATGAGTGGCCTTAAATCTTGAAGCAGCGGCTCTCCGCCCGTCAGGGAGACCCAGTTCGTGGGAAAGAGACGACTAATTCCTACTATTTTACTAAGAATTGCGGAAATGGGCATCGGCTGTCCGTCTTCCCAGGCATATTTAGTGTCGCAGAAAGGGCAGCGGAGATTGCAGCCACTCAAACGGACAAAGATAGTTGGTTCCCCCTGTCTCAGTCCCTCGCCCTCCAGTGAGAAAAAAATCTCATTAACTTTCAGTGTAGGTAGCGGCGGCATCCTCGGACTCCCAGACAGTCACGGCAATTACCGGATAAAATTCTTTCAATTGCTTGAAGATCTGGCGGGACAAATTTTCGGCCGAAGGATTGAAATTAAAAACTTCGTTAAGTAGGGTGTGGTCCGGCAGGATTTCGGCTAACTTTCTTTTTATCTCAGTAAAATCAAAACTGATTCCGGCCTGATTAAGTTCCTGAGCCTTGATTTCCACTTCTACTATAAAAGTGTGTCCATGAAGCTGCTCACATTTTCCTTGATATTCTTTAAGAAAATGGGCGGCAGAAAATTTATCTCTGACTTTTAAAGTCCAGCTCATATTTTACCCTCCTTTTTAAGGCGCGAAATCAAATGATCTTCCTGGCTAACCTCTTCCCAGGCTTGGGCCCGGAGCAAGCAAGCCGAGCAGCGACCGCAAGGAATTTCGCTCCCAGAATAGCAGGTAATCGAATAGGAATAATCGGCCCCGACAGATAGACCATAGGCAATTATTTCTGATTTTTTCTTTTTAAGGAAAGGGGCAATTATCCGAAATTTCTGCTGGCTGAACTTAGCCCCGGTTCCTTCATTAATAGCTTTTTCCATTGCCCGGATAAATGAGCCGGTAGTGTCAGGATAATTGGGGGAATCAATCACATTAAAACCGCAGATAATATCACTCAGGCCCAAAGTCTCAGCCAGAGCTGCCGCTATCGAGATAAAAATGCCATTGCGGAAAGGCACATAGGTAATCGGCAGACCTTCTTTTATTTCTTCAATTTTTTTAAAAGACGGAACTTCTATCCGTTTATCAGTCAGGGCTGAGCCACCAACCTGACGCAAATCAATTTTGATAACCCGGGGTTTAAAACCCATTCTGACTGCGGTCTTTTGGGCCATCTGGATTTCCGCCCGGTGTCTTTGCCCATAGTCAAAGATTACCGGCACCACCGTTTCATATCGCTGGCTGGCCCAGTAGAGAGCAGTGGTGGAATCAATCCCACCAGAGAGCAACACCAGCGCCTGGCCTTTTTTGGTTTTTTTACCTCTTACCTTCATTTCTTATTTTGTTGTTCCGGTTTTAAATAATTAACTGCTAATTATCTCTAATTTGAAAGATAACTACCTAGATAATACCCCACTTGATATTCTGACTCAACTGCCATAATTGCCTGTTTATTGGCCAGAGAGACAGGAAAGAAGACGCGCTGAGCTGGTTGTTTGAGGCCTGAGCTTAAAAAATCTGGCTATGGGCTGACTTTCCCCCGTGGTCGCTAAGCTTTTTTGACCGTGGTGACAGGCTTGGACCGAACCGGCATTTTTAATTAACGGCCCGGTTTTTATGGTCGTTAATAATTGGGGCGTTACATATGTTATCCAAAAATTCCACCTTACTTTTGTTGACACTTTAGCTTTGAGGTGCTAACTTTATAAACCTATGGAAAGGTTAAATATAGAAGGCTGGTTAGAACAGGCTCCCCCAAGAGAAACTTTAATTATCCGTGACGACCAGTATGATTTACCAGAGTTACAGAAGATTTTCTATTTATCCCGGAAGAAGAAAATTAATATAAAACTACTGGACAGCGGAAAGCTTACTTCCCTGGAATTAGGGACTTTGACCTTTACGCCCTTTTCCTTTTATACTTCTGATTCTGTTAGGAAGGATTTCCAGGAATTAGTTCTCCTAACCGGTATCCTGCGGGCGAAGCATTGTTATTCTTATTACTTTATTCAGTCCGAACTAAAATCAGATTCTGCCATTTTTAATGCCCCGGAAATATTTAAATCAGTTTTTATTACCAATAGGGAAGAGCGTCAAAATCCAGAACTGCTCAGCCGGCTTTCGGAGTTGGCTTTTAGAACCGGCACAGCTTTTGTTTATTATCATCACGGAAATCCTGAAGGAACTTTGGCCGAAAATGGTCATAAAGGTGTCTGGATTCATCTTTCAGATAAATCTTTTGGCCAGCAGAATGAGGATTTGATAGTGGATCTCGCCCGGGAAATGAAAAAGAAAGGCGGCCAACTGGTGGTTCATGTTGACCGCGGACAGGAGTATTATTTTTTAAAGCGTCTTAGCGACAACAGTTGCTTTTTGATTTTTAATTTGCCGGTTGAACATTCGTCAAAAATTTATGCCCTTGAATCTTACTGGCAAAGAAGAAAATTACCAGAAGGAGCTTTTTACCTTTATCCCCATATTATTGCCTGAGACTTAACGGCCGGAGATTAGGTTAACGATAAAGGCTCAAAAATATATCTGGCCAGGAAATTTTGAATATAATATATCTTTAATTTTTTCTGAAAGAGTCAGATGGAAGAAAAAAAATTGAAGCCGTTAGAAAAAACAGAAGATGAGGCCTGGGAAGCTCTCCAGAAAGTCAGACAAGCTGAAGAGAGAGCCCGATTATTGATTGAAAAAACCAAGCAGAAATCTTCACCAGAAGTAATTCGGAAAGCGACCGAAGAAGCTGATGAATTAAGGAAAAAGATTTTAGCTGAAGCTAAAATTAAAGCTGAAAGCCAGAAAAAAGATATTATCGCCAGAGCTGAATCTCAAGCCCGGCAAATAAATCAGCAGATGGAAGAAGAAAAACAACAACTGATAAAAATAGCTCAGGCCAATTTTAGCCAGGCAGTCGAACAAACCGTGAATAAAATATTAGCGATTATTGAAAACTGGAAGGGCTGAGCATGGCTATTTCTCCAGTAAAACGCTTTGAAATTCTTCTTCCAAAAGAAGAATTAGGAAGCTTTTTATCTTACCTTCAGGAACTGGGGGTAGCTCAAATAGATTCTTTGCCCTATGAAAATTTAAGCTTGAAACCCGTGGAAACCGATGCCTCAGAATATGATCGCTGGCTGAGCCGGATAGGCCACCTTCTGCAAAATCTGCCTGAGGATAAACCAAAAAAGGGCCTGGAAAAGCTCTTAGCCCAGAAACCCAAGTATTCAGCCAGTCTGAGAGAAGCTCTACTTGATTTTGGCTATGAAAAAGTAGTGGAAGATTATGAAAGAATTGAAGCCCAAAAGAATGAAGTCCTCCAGGGGATTAAACAGATTGAAAAGGAAGAAGAATTTCTCAGACCCCTTTCTGGCTTGAATATTCCTTTGAATGAGCTGAGCGGATTGGAGCATTGTGAGATCCAGATGGTTGAAGTTCAACCCCAGGAATTAGAAAAAGTAATCACTGCTCGTCCAGAACTTCCCTGGCGAGCTTCAATAATTTCTAAGCAGAAAAGCAAAATCATCCTTATGATTATCTACCATCTGAGTGCCAGGGAAGAAGTAGAGGAAATATTTTCTGAAGTTAAAGCTAATTTCATTTCTCTGTCTGGCTATATCAGTCGAGCGGGTCAAGGTGAGAAAGTGATTGACCTTCTTCAGCAGCTGGAGCAGAAAAAAGCTGAAAACTTTGAGTTATTGGCTAACTTGGAAAAAGAGATGGCTAGCTTTGCTATTCATCGTCCAGCTCTGATGGCCGTTTATGATGTGCTTCTCAATGAAAAGGAAAAAATTATCCAATCAGGCTTCACTGGTTTGACCGAAAGAACCAGCTGCTTAGCCGGCTGGATAGAAGCTTCTCAGGCTGAAAATTTTTCTCGGGAGGTCCACCGCTTTTCCGAGCAAATTTTTCTCACTCTCAGGGATCCTCTCCCGGAAGAAATGGAACAAGCTCCGGTTATTTTGCGGAATCCGGAAATCTTGAAACCTTTTGAGGTCATCACCAGCCTTTATGGTCTTCCGTCTCCCCAAACCATTGAGCCAACGGTTTACTTAGCGCCATTTTTCTTCATGTTTGTCGGGTTGTGTGTCAGTGAAGCTGGCTATGGATTGGTTATGGCCCTGATAAGTTTCCTTTACCTTAAGCTGGCTAATCCCCGGGGTGGGACGAAACTTTTTATGCAGCTTCTTTTTTATTTAGGAATTTCTAATATAATTTTCGGGACCCTGGTTGGGGGATGGTTTGGCTATCCAATAAAACCTCTGTTGCTGCTTGACCCGATTAAAGATCCCATTCCCTTTTTAATTCTGAGTTTAGTTCTTGGATTCATTCAGGTTTTGTTATCGACTTTTCTCAGCCTGGTTAAAGAATACCGATCTGGAAACAAGGTTGGAGCAATCGCCGTTAAGGGCGGCTGGTTGCTGCTCCTTCCATCCTTAGTAGCTTACCTGGCTTTGAAAAAGCCGATTGGGATTTTGACTCTCGTTGGGGCGGCCGGGGTCGTCTTTTTCACTTCCTCTTCCCGCAATCCCCTGGCCAGATTTTTCAGCGGCCTTTATGCTCTTTACGGCATATCAAGCTATTTTGCTGACACTCTGTCCTACTCTCGTATTCTGGCTCTTGGTTTATCGACCGGAGTAATTGCCATGGTGGTCAATTCCCTGGTCCAGATTGCCTGGAAAATTCCCTTTGTTGGCTGGCTGGCGGCTGTTTTAATTTTTGTTGGCGGCCATCTTTTTAACCTGGCGATAAGTTTCTTAGGAGGATTTGTCCATTCGATGAGGCTGCAGTTTGTCGAATTTTTCAGCCGATTTTATCAAGCCGGTGGTCGCCCATTTAAACCCTTCAAATTAGAAAATAAATATGTGGAGTTTATCAGATGATAAACGTAACGTTCTGGACTCCATCAGGAGGTAGAAAATGTCTTTAGGATTATCACTGGCCATCCTTGGAGCGGCCCTGGCTGTTTTTTTAGCTGGCATTGGTTCAGCTATTGGAGTAGGTCTCGCCGGGCAGGCTGCTTCTGGTATCATGAGTGAAGATCCTTCGAAATTCGGCTCAATATTATTTCTGGCTGCTCTGCCGGGTACCCAGGGGATTTACGGTTTCTTGAGCGGGTTTCTGGTAATTCTGAAGTTGGGGCTTATTTCTGGTCAAGTGGCCCAGCCAACTGTTCAGCAGGGGCTCCAGATTATGTTTGCCTGCTTCCCGGTAGCTTTTGCTGGCTGGATTTCAGCCATTCACCAGGGGAAGGTCTGCGCCGCCGGGATTTACATGGTGGCCAAGCAGCCGAGAGAAATGACTAAGCCGCTGGTTCTTGGTGCCTTGGTGGAAACCTATGCTGTGCTTGGACTTCTGGCGACAGTACTTCTGCTTAACGGAATTAAACTCTAAGTCAAAGTTGATGAGGCCAACATGAGTCTGGAGAAGATCCTGGAGAAAATTGACCTGGAAGCCCAGCAGGAGGCGACCGCCATTCTGGAAGAGACCAGGAAAAAAGCTGAGGCCATTAAGGAAGAAGCTGAAGAAAGAGCTCAAGAGCAAGCTGAGGCTATTTTAAAGCAGGCGACTATTGAAGCTGAGCTGGAAGCCAAGCGGATTCTGACTGAGGCCCAGCTAAAAAAGAAAATGGAACTGCTTCGGACGAAGCGCCAGTTAATTGAACAGGTATTGAAGGCGGCCTGGCAGAGAGAAGAGCTTAAGAAAATCAGATTAAAAAAAGAAATAATTTCCCGGCAGGGGGTAAAGGAAGAAACTTTACCTTATGACCGCCTGGTAAATGAGCTCGGCCAAGAAATTGAGAATGATATTCTGGATTGGTTAAAAATTTAATATGGCTCAAAAACATTCACCCTTAGATTATGCTTTTGCCGTCGGCAGAATAAGAGCGTTGGAGAACTACCTGATTTCTTACGAGGTTTTTAAAGAAGCGGCTGAAGCTCCTGACCTGAATAAAGCGGTAGAAGTAATTTCTGAGGCCGGCGAGTTCGGAGAAAGATTTTTGGCAATCCGGACATCGGACGAGTTAGAAAATTTCTTGCAAGAAGAAAAGATCGCTCTGGATCATCTGCTGGAAGAGCTCTTTTTGGAAAAGAGTTTTTATTTTTATTATCAACAGGCGGAAGATACTGAAAAAATATCTTCACTAACAGCCGGGGCTAACAATCCTTTTATTTTAAATTATTTTCGCTTGAGGATTGATCTATTCAATCTAAAGTTTTTCCTCCGGTGTCATTATCTTGAATTGCCGGTTAAAAGATTTGAGCAGCAATTTATCCCCGGAGGAACCTTAGAAAAAAGATTATTTATTGAAAATTATAATGGCCAGCTGGAAGATTTCGGCCAGGTAATTCGCTTCACCTCCTATTTTGATTTATGGCAAAAAGGCTTTGATTTTTTTGCTTCTGAAGAAAGTTTTATTGTTTTCGAAAGGGAAATAGAAAACCTATTGATGGAGCATTTAAAAAAAGCCAAGCAGATTATTTTTGGGCCTGAACCGCTTTTTGCTTATGGACTGGCCAGGAAGCGGGAATTGAAACTGATGCAGATGGTTTTGACAGGAAAAATGCTTAGGGTGCCTCCCCAGATTTTAAAAGAAAGGATAAGTCAGACCTATGTCTGAGACCAGTAGGGTAGCGGTTATCGGAGAGAAAGATTTTTGCTTGCCCCTGAGGGTGCTCGGCCTTTCTATTTTTTCTCCAGCTTCGGTCGAAGAGGCTAAGGTTATGCTGGCCAGGATAGTTAATGAAAAGTATGCCCTGTGCCTGATTCAAGAATCGTGGCTTGAGCCATTGAAAAATGAACTGGCCGGGCTGGCCCAAAAGTTCTTCCCGGTTTGCCTTGGGTTCTCTGATTATCGCCAGGTTTCCAGAGCGGTGGCTGAAATACTATCTGAAATTTCGATTAAAGCTACCGGTTCAGATGCCCTTTTTATCAGAGGAAGGAATGATCATGAAGCAAGGTAAAATAATTCGAGTAGCCGGCCCCTTGGTGGTGGCTTCAGAATGCTTAGGGGCTAAGATGTACGATATGGTGAGAGTTGGCCATCTTGGTCTAATCGGTGAAATTATCGAACTGAATAATGACCAGGCCTACATCCAGGTTTATGAAGATACTACCGGAATTGGCCCGGGTGAACCTGTAATTTTGACTGGAAAATCCTTATCGGTAGAACTTGGGCCGGGGCTTCTGGGCTCGATTTATGACGGAATCCAAAGGCCTCTCGATATCATCCGGGCGAGATATGGCGATTTCGTCTCGAGGGGAATAGAAATTCCTGCCCTGAGCCGCGACCGGCGCTGGAAATTTATCCCTCTTAAGAAAAAAGGAGAAAAGGTGGTACCTGGAGATATCATTGGATATGTTCAGGAAACACCGCTAATCAAACATTTTGTCATGGTTCCGGAAAGAAGCGAAGGAGAAATTGTCGAAATTAAACAAGGTGAATTCTTAGTGACCGAAACCATTGGCCAGGTGAAGAAGGATTCGGGAGAAATAAAAGAACTTAATCTTTTCCAGGTCTGGCCGGTGCGAAAGCAACGCCCGGTCAAAGAGAGGCTCGTTCCCAGCGAACCCCTGGTCACCGGTCAGAGGATTCTGGATACCCTCTTCCCTTTGGCTAAGGGAGGCACTGCCTGTGTTCCCGGTCCTTTTGGCAGCGGAAAGACTGTGGTTCAGCACCAGTTAGCCAAATGGTCTAATGCCCAGATTATTGTTTATGTCGCTTGTGGCGAGCGCGGCAATGAAGTGGCTGACCTGCTTTTGAGCTTCCCGGAACTTAAAGACCCGACTACCGGTCGCCCCCTGCTGGAGCGGACGATTATTATTGCCAATACCTCTAATATGCCGGTGGCCGCGCGAGAAGCTTCTATCTATACCGGGATGACCATTGCCGAGTATTTCCGGGATATGGGCTATTCAGTAGCCTTGATGGCCGATTCTTCTTCCCGTTGGGCTGAAGCTCTGCGAGAAATTTCCGGCCGGATGGAAGAAATGCCAGGAGACGAAGGCTACCCGGCTTACTTAGCGAGCCGTTTGGCCGAATTTTACGAAAGAGCGGGTAAGGTAGTCTGCCTCGGTTCAGATAATCGCCCTGGAGATTTGAGTGTTATCGGTGCAGTTAGCCCTCCGGGAGGCGACCTCTCTGACCCGGTAGTGCAAGCTACTCTCAAGGTGGTCAAGGTTTTTTGGGCTCTCGATGACCGCCTGGCTAATATGAGGCATTTCCCGGCTATTAACTGGCTTCAGAGCTATTCTCTATACCGCGATTCAATAAAAAAATTCTGGGCTGAAAAAGTAGCGGAAGATTTTGTTGACCTGAGCCAGGAAGCTATAAAATTGCTGGAACTGGAATCTGAGCTTCAGGAGATAGCCCGACTGATCGGGGTTGAATCTTTGTCTTTCAAAGAAAGATTAATTCTGGAAACAGCCCGGTCAATTAGAGAGGATTTTCTCCACCAGAATGCCTATCACCCCCAGGACACCTATACTTCCCTGCGAAAGCAATATTTAATGCTCCGCGCTATTCTTCATTTTCATCATCAGGCGATTGAGGCTTTGAATGAAGGCTACGAGTTTAGCAAAATCGTTTCTCTTGAGGTGCGCGAACGCATTTCGAGAATGAAATATCTACCGGAAGATGAGGGAGCCCTTCTGGAGGTAGAGAAAGAAATTGATGATGCGTTCAAAAAACTTTCAGCTGAAGGTAAAGACCATGCCTAAGGAATATTTAACCGTATCTAACATAGTTGGACCTTTGGTGATAGTTGAAAAGATCGCCGAGGTTAAATACAACGAGTTAGTGGAAATCGAAGACGCCGACGGCCATATTCGCCGGGGAACAGTCCTTGATATTTCCACCAACCAGGCGGTTGTTCAGGTTTTTGAAGGAACGGTTGGACTGGACGTTGACCGATCAAAAGTAAGATTTTTGGGGCGTTCCCAGCAATTATCAGTTTCAGAAGAAATCATCGGTCGGGTTTTTGATGGTTCTGGTCAACCGAGAGACGGCGGTCCGCGAATAATCGCCCGGGAAATGCTCGATATTAACGGTCGCCCGATAAATCCCGATGCCCGCGATTATCCTTCAGAATTCATTCAAACCGGTATTTCGGCCATCGACGGGATGAATCCTTTAGTGCGAGGTCAGAAACTGCCGATTTTTTCAGGAAGTGGCTTGCCTCACTCCCGGATTGCTGCTCAAATCGCTCGTCAGTCGAAGGTCCTGGGAAAGGAAGAGAAATTTGCTGTAGTCTTTGGAGCTATGGGAATCACTTTTGAAGAAGCTAATTTTTTTATTGAAGATTTTCGCCATACCGGAGCTCTGGAAAGAGCAGTGCTTTTTCTGAATCTGGCCAATGAACCAGCTATCGAAAGAATTGCCACCCCCCGCTTAGCTCTTACCTGTGCCGAGTACTTAGCCTTCAACCTTGATATGCATGTCCTGGTTATTCTGTTAGATATGACTTTTTATGCTGAAGCCCTGCGGGAAATATCAGCCGCCCGGAAAGAAATTCCTGGAAGGCGCGGTTATCCTGGTTATCTTTACACTGACTTGGCGACGATGTATGAGAGAGCTGGCCGGATTAAAGGGAAAAAAGGCTCGATTACCATGATTCCCATTTTGACCATGCCCGAAGATGATAAAACCCATCCAATTCCTGACCTGACTGGTTATATCACTGAGGGGCAGATTATCCTTAGTCGGGAACTCCATCGGAAAGGCATCTATCCACCAATTGATGTTCTGCCTTCCCTTTCCCGCTTGAAGGACAAGGGAATCGGCGCCGGCAAAACCAGAGAAGACCATTCCGATGTTTTAAACCAGCTTTTTGCCGCCTATGCTCGAGGTCAGGAAGCTCGGGAGCTGGCCCTCATCCTGGGAGAAGCTGCCCTGACTGATCTGGACCGTCTTTATCTCAAGTTTGCTGATCTCTTTGAGACAGAGTTCATCCGCCAGGGAGAATTTGAAGCGCGTTCGATAGAAGAGACTATTGAGATTGGCTGGAAACTCCTGCGCCTGCTGCCGAAAAATGAACTTAAGAGAATAAGACCCGAATACCTGGAGAAATATTATTAAAGCCTTGAGCGATTAACTGAGCGAGGCTGAGAATGAAATTAAAAGTCAATCCCAATCGGATGGAGTTGTTGAGACTCAGACGTCGCTTGCTGCTGGCCGAAAGAGGACATAAGTTGCTCAAGGACAAGCAGGAAGAATTGATGCGCCAATTCCTGGAGTCAGCCCGGAAGCTCATCCCGCTGTTGGAAGAAGTCAATCAGGAATTTGAAATTATCACCGCCGCGGTCGCTGAAGTACGATTGGCTCATTCAGTAAGAGATATGACTGATTTAATTCCTGAAGGAGAGCTTCTCCTTGAAGTGCAGAAAGGGAGGCTCTTAAATTTAACTGTTCCCGAATTCACGGTAAAAAACTTAGAATTAGGTTCTTATAATTTATTGATGACTGAAGGTGAGCTGGATGTAGCCGTGAAGCATTTTCAAAAAGTTCTGCCGAAGCTTTTGGAGTTGGCCGGCCTTTGGAAAAAACTTGAACTTTTATCCAGGGAAATTGAGGTAACCAGGAGGCGAGTTAATGCCCTGGAATACATTTTAATTCCGAGCCTCAAAGATACTATCCAAAATATTTCTTCACGATTAGAAGAGATAGAACGTTCTTATCAGGTCCAGTTAATGCGGGTTAAGGAGATTGTTCGACACCACTAATAGTATAAATTTAAAAAAATATACAAAAAAAAGTATAAAAAATAAAAAAACTATTGACATCTATAAAAAATGCTGTATATATACAATTGAAAATGATTAGAAAAATGAGGCTGAAAGCAGCGATTTAAAAAATGACGGGGGAGTTTTTATAGAAAATTTTTAATACCGAGAGAGACTAAGATGAAGATCGCTTTGCTTTTCAGTTCTAAAGAGGGAATGGCCAAATCACTTCTTCGCTTTCCTCGCGATGAAAGAAACGAAGAGGGTGAAGAACCTCCACCTGATTGGCTGGCGGAATGCGATAGTGATGAAACTATCAAAGCCGTCCAGCAAGCTCTTCAACGTTATCATCAAGTTATTCTGATTGAATCGGATGAGCAAGCCTATTTAAAGCTTTTAGCGGAGAGACCGGATTTAGTTTTTAACATAGCCGAAAGACTTTCTGGTCCAAACCGTGAATCTCATGTTCCCACCATTTGTGAAATTTTAAATATTCCTTATACCGGTTCAGATCCATTGACTCTGGGGATTTGCCTGGATAAATCAAGGGCTAAGGAAATTCTTTCTTATTATGGAATTCCCACCCCCAAGTTTTGGGTACTGGAAGAAAAAGAAGAAATCCCGGCGGACATTTCTTTCCCGGCGATTGTTAAACCTCTCTATGAAGGGTCCAGCAAGGGAATTAAAAATAATTCAGTGGTGAATAACCGGAAGCAGCTCAGGTCCAGAATAGCAGAGATTAAGAAACTTTATAATCAGCCAGCCATCGTCGAAAAATTTTTGCCTGGCAGGGAGTTTACTGTCGGGGTTCTCGGAAATTATCCTGACCTTGAAATCCTGCCAGTCGTAGAAATTGATTACCGCGAACTTCCAGCCGGGGCCAACCCAATTTATTCTTATGAAGCCAAATGGGTCTGGGATACCCCGGAAAAACCATTACAGATTTTCAGCTGTCCGGCTGAATTGTCGGCTGAAATAAAAGCGAAAATAGAGAATCTGGTCAGAGAAACCTGCCGGATTTTAAGAATAAGAGATTGGGCCAGGATTGACCTCCGACTGGATGAAAATGGAGAACCCAACATTATAGAAATAAATCCGCTTCCCGGGATTCTGCCGAAACCGGAAGATAATTCTTGTCTGCCTAAGGCTGCTCGGGCGGCTGGTTATACTTACGACCAGCTTATAAATCGAGTAGTCTACGAGGCCAGCAAGAGATATGGATTGGTCTTAGATGTAGTTGAAAGCCACCCTCGGGCAATATTTAATCCTGCCAAAAGCGGAGGAACTTATGGAAGCTGACCCTCTGAAAGTGGCCGTGGCTTTTAACACTTACGAACCATTTGTTTATCGTCGGGAAAAAGCTTCCGAAGATTCCGTGGCCAAAGTGGCGGAAGTAGTCTGCGAAACACTAAAACAGGCCGGAATGGAGGCCACCCTGGTTCCTCTTCAGCGAAGCATGTTTAATTTCCTCCGGCGAATTAAAGATTTAAATGTTGAAGTGGTGGTTAATCTTTGCGAAGGATTTTTCGGAAAGCCGCAGTGGGAATCAAATGTTGCTGCCGTGATGGAAATACTCCATATTCCCTTTACCGGCAACGGTTCCCGGACGTTAGCTCTTTGCCAGGATAAGCATCAAGCTAAAGCTATACTAAGCTCCTTTAATTTGCCGGTGGCTCCGAGTCAGTTAATTGCTTCGGCCGAGGAAATGGTTGATCTAAAGTTTCCAGTTATCGTTAAGCCGAATTCGGAAGATGCCAGCCTGGGAGTTCATCCTGAATCAGTAGTCTATGATCAAGAAGCCCTGGCGGCCCAGGTTAAGAGAATCATTGAAACCTATAGTCAGCCGGCTTTGGTGGAAGAATTCATAGATGGCCGAGAGTTTAATGTGGCTGTTCTGGATGATGGCGAAATAAAAGCCCTTCCGGTTTCAGAAATAGATTTTACTGGTATGCCCGAAGGTTATCCAAAAATCTGCAGCTATGAAGCTAAGTGGTATCCGGATCATATCCTTTACAAAGCCACTCCCCCTGTCTGCCCGGCTCCCATTGATGATGACCTAAAGGAAAGGCTTCAATCTCTGGCCATTATTGCTTTTAAGGCCATGGGTTGCCGCGACTATGCCCGGGTGGATTTCAGGATGAGCGGGCAAGGCGAGATTTTCATCCTGGAAGTTAATCCCAATCCAGATATCAGCCTGGATGCTGGCTATGCCCGAGCCTTAAAAGCTGCCGGTATTGATTATGCCGAATTCTGGAGAATTATGATTCGAAATGCTTTAAAAAGGAAAGAAGAAAATGTTGCGACCAATGGTAGACGCTGATCGGCAGCCAGTTCTTGACCTTATCCAGGCGACTGGTTTTTTTACCCCGGATGAGGTCAAGGTGGCGGAAGAGCTGATTGATATCTATCTTAAGAATCCGACTCAGAAAGATTATTTTATCGTGGTAATTGAGAATGAAAAAAAAGAGGTAGTCGGCTATCTAACCTACGGTCCGACTCCTTTAACTGAGGGGACCTGGGATCTCTACTGGATAGCCATTTCGCCTCGGGAGCAAGGTAAAGGCTACGGACAGAAATTGGTCAGTTTCCTGGAAGAAGAGGTCCAGCGGTTGCGGGGACGCCTCATCATAATTGAAACGTCTTCCCAGCCGAAATATCTCCCGACCAGAAAATTTTATGAGAAATTAGGATATACCGAAGTTGCTCGCATCCCTGATTTTTACCGACCAGGTGATGACCGGGTAATTTTCGGAAAATATTTTCGCTAAAAAGGAGTGAAAAAAGGAGAAATGGACGACTGGCAACGAATTTTACAGGA
The DNA here is from genome assembly GCA_002877915.1 of Candidatus Aminicenantota bacterium. Classification (GTDB taxonomy): domain Bacteria; phylum Acidobacteriota; class Aminicenantia; order Aminicenantales; family Saccharicenantaceae; genus Saccharicenans. Next base: position 23,442 of record PNJE01000053.1, on the reverse strand, counting down.
GAGTTTGCGAACGCCCGAAGAAATTTCTGAACGCTTTGGCCTCGACCTGGAAGAAGTCAGGAAAATAAGCCGGGCGTTTAAAATTCAGATTACTCCTTACTATGCGAGTCTGATTAGGAAAAAAGGAGATCCTATTTATAAGCAGGTGGTGCCTGACGTCGCCGAGCTGGCTGAAAACTCCGGCGAAGATGACCCGCTGGAAGAAGACCTGGATTCACCGGTTCCCAGCATTGTCCACCGTTATCCTGATCGGGTACTTTTCTTGGTGTCTCACAGTTGCGCTTCTTACTGCCGCTTCTGCACCAGAAAAAGAAAGGTGGGCGATGCCAATAAAATTCATCCGCGCTATATAGAAGATGGTCTGGATTATATTAAAGATCATCCCGAAGTCCGAGATGTCATTCTTTCCGGGGGCGACCCGCTTATCTTGAGCGATGAAAAGATAGAAAGTATTGTCAGCCAGGTCCGGGCTATTCCCCACGTGGAAATTATCAGGATTGGCACCCGCGTTCCTTGTTATCTTCCGCAGAGGATAACTGAGGAGCTGGTCAATCGACTAAAGAAATATCACCCGCTTTATATAAATGTTCATTTCAATCATCCGGATGAAATTACTCCGGAAGCGGCCAGAGCTCTGAATATGCTGGCGGATGCTGGGATTCCTCTTGGCAACCAGACTGTTTTGCTGAAGGGCATTAATGATGATGTTGAAACGATGAGAAAATTGATGCAAAAATTGCTGACTGTTAGAGTGCGTCCTTATTACATTTATCAAGCTGATTACGTGAAGGGAACCGAGCATTTCCGGACGACGGTAGAAAAGGGTTTAGAAATCTACCAGGGTTTGAGAGGATGGACTTCAGGCTTGGCTGTTCCCCAGTATGTAATAGATGCGCCTGGTGGTGGTGGTAAGATTCCTTTGATTCCGGAATATGTTCAGTCTATTACCGATGAAAAAGTAGTGATGAGGAATTATGCCGGAGAAATTTTTGTCTATCCCCAGGTTAAGAGAGCCAAGCGCCGTAAGCCCAGACCCCAGCCTCCCTGTTATGCCGGCGAAAGCCAGCGGATTTAGGACGTCGCCTTACTAAGATATTCTGCCAGCCCGGTATTCTGAACTATAGTTAAAGCTTCTTCATTGCTAATTCCTCTTTTCTGCCGGAGCGATTCGAGGATGCGAATTATAGAGAGGGCTACTTCGGCTGTCTGACCAGCGGTCTCCTGTTTATCCTTGAGAAAGGCAATAGAATCAAAAAGAACAGCGTTGGCCTCGCCATAGGTTATGGGAGATCGAAGACCGTACTTTTTTATCCATTCCGGTTGACGCAAGCAATCGTTCACGTGAGATTGAATTAAGTAGGTCGCCCGGCCGATGAGTTTAAGATTGCTGGGGCTAACGTTAGTCATAGTGTTTCCAATTACCCGGCCGAGCTTAGTCATCACCGCTGTCGAATGGGCATTTAAAATCATTTTTAAAGCAACGTTTTGCCTAAGATGAAAAGGATCATTGTCCTGATCAATGAGTAAGCAAATTTGAATGATTTTTTGATTTTTCTGGGCAACCTTAGCTTGATAGAAATCTTCTACTTCTTTCTTCAAGGAAGCTATTTTTTTCTCACTTAAGCCCGCCAGATTAACCAGCACCAGATTAGCCCCGTTTTTTAGAAAAAGGGTGGCTACCCGGCTGAAAGTGGAATTATTATTGAGCCAGTTGTTTTCTTCGGGGCTCAGGGCGACCATTACTCCTAAATCTCCAGGCTTTGGCCCTCGCTGTTTTAGATTGAAGTCAGAAAGTGAAAAGTCATAAAGGTCCTGTTGTTCGTCACCAGCTTTTTTCAAGCTCTCCAGGGCGGCTTGACGGAGATAAGAGTCCTCAACTTTTTCTTCAAACTCTGGTCGGTAAAAATCTTCTCTTAACCCGCGGAAGGGCCGGCCCAAAAAATTTTGCCAGGCTTGTTTTTTATTTTCGGCTTGAGTCCAGACCTGGATCCAGCATTTTCTGGTGGGCTCATTAATTGTATCCAAGGGATAAAGCCTGAAAGTTGGACTTCTCTCGGTGCTGTCTATAAAAACTGTAATCAGAGCTTTGACCGCGAAATAAGTGGAAAAGTGATTGGTAGCATAGGTCTGCGCCTCAAGCTCCGTCCAGGGTGATAGCTGAGGGACAGCGTTTTTAATTTTGGAAAGTAAAGAGCTAAAAGCTTTTAAATTTTCCGAGATTTCATATTTTTTGGTGAATCCTATTTTCTGAAGCTCCTTGGGAGATAAAATATCACTGAGAAGATCAAAAACAGCTTTCTCCAGGGCAACTCCAAGGACATAGGTTTCGATGGTCGTAGCCTGCATTCGGGTTGAACCGGCGATGGCCATCGGTCCGGTGGTCAAATTGATTTTGGTTATCCCTGGCTCTTCAATAACCTGACGGCTTCGGTCAAAAGGAATCAACCGGTCGTCGGGGTTATTATAGACAAAATAGAGCTGACGGCTGCTCTGGGTCGGATCGTAGTTGGGGGCTTTTTTCCATTGGTCCAGGGCTGCCAGAATGGTGCCGATTACCGAGGAAGTTTCTCCTCCTTCAGTCACGCAAATAACCAGGTCGCCTTTTTCTATCTGGTGATCTTCGAGTTGCAGTCGGCCGATGAGCTGCAAATCCTCAAAGCCTTCAAGGGAAGAGATGAGCGCCCGGTCATTTCCCCAATAAGCTTTTCCTCAATGTCGGGGCCGAGGGCTTTTTCCACCTTAGTCCAGATGGTCCTGTCCTGGCGAATTGATCTCCAGAACGGGCGCCAAAAAGTACTTTCCATCTGCTTGGCTAAGCGACCGGTGGCGCCGCAGCCATAAACGTAGATCTTTTTATGATTAAGGATGCTTTTCTTAATTTGAAGAGAAAGGTCTTCCAACACTCGGGGTGAAGCGGCCAGCCGCTCAAGCCGGGAAACTATATCCTCATCCACTGAAAATAGAATGTGCAGTCCGCCCTCGAGGTCGGTTTTTATTTTTTCACTCAGGTTCCAGGTCTTTGGATGACGCTGTTCGGTTAAAAGGGTATGTAGTTGAAATTGGGTCTTGTTTTGAACATAATCCAGAGATTCGGGTGAAACTTCAATCCCCAGCAGCTGGAGGAGATTGGTAGTGGAACTGGAGGCTGGCTTTTCCTGAGCCAGTAGTAGCTGCAAAGAAGAAATTATAATAAATACTACTAAAATAGTAGGAATTACAAGAAAAGCCGGTCGCTTTTTCCCAGTGGAAACTTTAACCAGGTTATTTCCTGTTTTTATTTTCATTTTGGCCATAACCTCCGCCGTACTGGTGAGTATCATCAAGAATGTCATTTTCCTGCCAGTCTTTAATCCAGTCCTCCACCAAGAAAATTTCGTAGCCGCCGCTGGAGGTTGAACAAATAACCCGGTTCAGTCCAGCATTAATGATCATTTTTTTGCAGATAAAGCAAGGGAAAGCGTCAATCGGCTGACCAGTCCGGGGATCGGAACCATAGATAAACATATCTCCTCCCAGCAAACTTACTCCCGCCCGGGCGGCATTGATAATCGCATTTTGTTCGGCATGAACCGAGCGGCAGAGCTCATAACGCTGACCGTGGGGGATGTTCAAACGGTCTCGCAGGCAGAAGCCATGTTCCAGGCTGTCTTTTGTTTTCCGCGGGGCGCCGACATAACCTGTGGAAATAATTTGATCGTCCCGGACGATTAGGGCTCCAATTGAGCGCCGGAAGCAGGTACTGCGCCGTGATACTTCCCGGGCAATACCTAAATAATATTCATCCTTGCTGATCCTGGCGGGCTGGCTGGGCTTTAGGATATCTTTCTTACCCGAAACCGGTTTCTTTTTTTGGTCCAGGTTTTTCATTCGAGAGCCTCCAATTTACGCCTGAGATTTTCCAGGGTGGAATCGTTAATGATAGTAATATCAGCCAGCTCCAGGCAGGCATCGAGCTGTTGCCCGTTGGGCTGGCCTTTCCTTTCCAGTTCTTCCTTCTTCCGGAATTCCTTCAGGGTCAAAGCTGATTCATTCCGGCCTCTTTTCTGAACTCTTTCAAAACGAATTTCAATTGGGGCATCAACGGCAATTAAAACAAAATGGCCAAGGCTTCTCAGGTACTCCACTTCCTTTGGATGGCGGATGCTATCAATGATGGTCGGACCGGTAATTTTTTCTGCCGCCCTTCTGGCCAGGATATCAGGCCCGTATTTCTCTCGAAGCTCGTTTCCACAGGCGATGAGATTATCGCGGCTTTCTTCCAGCCTTCTTTTTTTTAGCTCCTCCCTGAGAATATCGGAAAGAGATATATAGGCAAAGCCCCGGGTTTTAAAAAAAGCGGCCACTTCTCCTTTGCCGGCTCCATTGGTTCCGGTGAGGCCTATCAATCTGATTTCAGATATCTTTATTTTCTCCATGGTTGGTAGCTCTTGTAGAAAACAAAATATAAATCACTTATTTAGAATTAATTGCCTTGGATAAATATATCTCAAGAGGAATAAAATTCAAAATCAAGCTTTTTTATGATCAACCGGCTAAATCATCTGAACCTGAGTTTTCCGAGGCGGCGGTCGCTTCTTTCCTCTTCTGCCTTTCTTTATTTTTACCAACTACTAAGGCAACCACAATGCTCAAGCCATAAAGAGCAATCATCGGCACGGCGACAATGCTCTGAGTAATCATATCGGGAGTTGGGGTAATTACCGCGGCAACAATAAAAGCTACCAGGATGGCGTATTGAAAGTTTTTAATCATCCAGCGAGGAGTAATTAAGCCGATTTTTGAAAGAAAATAAACCAGGGTCGGCAGCTCGAAAACAACAGCAATCCCCAGGAGGACTTTAATGGCAAAACTAAAATACTGATCAACCGTAATGACCGGCTGAAAGTCTTTCCCCAGGGTCAGGAAAAAACGGCAAGCCCAGGGGAAAACGATAAAATAGCCAAACACCGCTCCCAACAGGAAAAAAATGGTGGTGAAAGAAACAAAAGGAATAACATATTTTTTTTCTTTCTGGTAAAGCCCGGGTGAGACAAACATCCAGAGCTGGTAGAAGACAAATGGAGAGGTGAAAAAAAGAGCAGCTAAGAAAGAAACCTTCATATAAAGCATAAAAGGAGCGGTTAGGTGGGTATAAGCCAGCTTGGTACCCGGTGGGAGATATTGAGTTACTGGCCTGGCTAAAATAGCATAAAGCTTCTGGCTGAAAATCCAGCCCGGAATGACCGCCACCAGAATGGCGATGATTGAATAGAAAAGTCTTTTTCGCAGGTCTTCCAGATGTTCAAGGAAGGTCATTTCATCAGGAGACTTTCTGGCCTTCCTCGGGCTCATCGGTCTTTATGTCCTTCCTTATGGAGTCCTGGACCTGATTCAGGTCGTTTTTAAATTCATTCAGATCATTCTGAACATTCTTGATTTCAGTTTTGATTTCCGTGGCATTTATTTCTTCTTCTACTTTATTACGCAGCTCATCGGAAGCCTTTTTAAATTCGTGCAGCGCCCGGCCGACGGATTTGCCGACCTCAGGCAACTTCTTCGGGCCGAAAATTAAAAGGGCGATGACGAAGATGACAATGAGTTCAGGTAAGCCTACGCTACCAAACATTTTAGCCTCCCAATAACTATAGGCTTTTCAGTCGGGCGAGTCAAGCGACCACATGGCTGAACCTTGTAGGGAGCCATAATTTGTCTCTCGGCTAATTTACTCTCCGGTTAAAATTATTAGGGTTTGGCAGCCAGAGATAACTTTACTTTAAAATAAGCCTCTGGTAAGATTTATTACTCAGGAGATTAACATATCGGGAATATAATGACCATAAAATCAAAAAGAATCACTTTTTTCATTTTATTAGTTGTCTTTTTCTTTCTGGTTAGCCGGACGTCAATCGCTCTCGATCCATGGGAACAGGGGCTGACCAAAGTTTTAACCCTGAGCGAAATTGTTCAGCAAAACTACTACGAGCAGAAAGATTCTCAGAAGCTGGCTTTTGCTGCTATCCGGGGAATGCTGGATACTCTCGATCCTCACTCTTATTTCCTCGACCCGGAAACCTCGTTGCGGTTTACAGAAGATTATACCGGCCGGTACTACGGCCTGGGTATCCAGATTCAAAAACAAGAAGACCGCTTAGTGGTAATCGCCCCGATTGAAGGTACTCCAGCCTGGAGGCTGGGTGTTCAGCCGGGAGATGTTATCACCAAAATTGATGGAGAGAGCACCAAGCCGATGAGCAGCCTTGAGGCTATGCAGAAGCTCCGGGGAGAAAAAGGCACTAAGGTGACCATCACTATTCAGCGGGAAGGCCTGGATAAGCCTTTTGACCTGACCATTACGCGGGAAGAAATACCACTTAAAAGTGTCCCTTACGCTTTTATGCTCGATGAGCAAAAGAAAATTGGCTATATTTTTGTTCGTTCTTTCGGCCGCAACACAGTTGATGAGCTGGAGGAAAAACTCAAAGAGCTCTCAGCCGAGGGAATGTCCAGCTTGATTCTCGATCTCAGAGGCAATACCGGCGGCCCAGTTTTTCAGGCAGTTGATATGGCCGACCTGTTTTTACCGAAAGGCGCCCTAATTGTTTCAATGAGGGGGCGTAACCCGGCTTACAACCGTGATTTTTATGCCAATCAAAATGGGCAATATGAAAATTTACCGCTGGTTATTCTGATTAATCAGGGAACGGCCAGTGCTTCTGAAATTGTGGCTGGGGCCATCATGGATAATGACCGGGGGCTGATTGTCGGTGAAGATTCTTGGGGCAAGGGTCTGGTTCAGACTGTCTTTCCGCTGGCTTCAGACATGGCGGTAGCCCTGACCACAGCTAAATACCTGACCCCGAGCGGGCGACTCATTCAAAGAGATTATTCTCACTTAGAGGATTACTACTTAGCCAAGAGAGCGCCCGATGAGAAAAGAGATGTTAAATATACTCTGAAAGGCCGGAAGGTGCTGGGCGAAGGCGGAATAACTCCGGACTATGAAGTCAAATTTAATTATAAACCGATAACCGTGGAGCTAATCTTCAAAGGAGCATTTTTCAGTTATGGTCGGAAGTTCAGTCAGCACCAGACGAAACTCTCTGAGGATTATGTCTTTCCGCAGGAAATAAAATCTGGTTCGGTTCCTCCAGGGAAGAAGCTCTTTGAGGAAAACCTGGAAATTGGTCCGGACATCATCAAGGATTTTGAGGATTATCTTGATTCTTTAAAAATTAAATATGATAAGGCTAAATTTAATGAAGCCCTCCCTGAAATAAAAAATGAGCTGAAAAGAGAGCTAGTCTCCTCGATAATTAACCTCGATGAGGGCATAAAGGTTTTTAGAGAGGTTGACCCGGTGGTCCTAAAAGCCGAGCAGGTGATGCCAGAAGCAGCCGCTTTTATCAAAGGGAAATAAATCAGGGGGTGGGTCCCTGTTTATCCTGAGGGAAAGGAGCTAAGAATGAAATTAGCTATTGCCTCAGACCATGCCGGCTATGAACTTAAAAAAGCCGTCTTGGAGTTCCTTCAATCCAAGAAAGTAGATTTTATTGATTTTGGTTGCGGCCCAGGGGAAACTGTGGATTATGTAGATTATGGAGCGGCTGCTATCCGACGGGTTGTCAGTAAAGAATGTGACCGGGCGATTTTATTCTGCGGCACCGGGTTGGGAATGGCCATTGTGGCCAACAAGTTTCCTGGTATCATCGCCACTCCTTGCTGGGATGAATTTACGGCTACCGTCAGCCGGACGCACAATAACTCCAACTGCCTCTGCCTGGGCGGCCGGGTTCTGGCTCCGGAACTGGCTATTCGGATAGTTGAGATTTGGCTGGAAAAGGAATTTGAAGGGGGCCGCCATGAACGCCGAATAAATAAAATTATCCAGTTAGAGGCGGAAAATTTCAAAAAGAGCTGAGCGAAATTAAAGTCGAAAGAGATTTAATTTTTAAATTTTCAAGGATAAAAAATTGCTCTTAGGTGAAAATCAAGATTATCCAGAGACAAAAGAGATAAAGGAGATAAAAGATGAGTCAACTGCATGATAAAATTTCTGCTTGGTGCGAAAAAATAGAAAAGAATAATAACTGGCGGCAAAAAGAATGCTTCAATCTTATCCCTTCGGAAAATACTCCATCGCTTTTGGTCAAGCTGGCTGAGATTTCTGATCCGTGTGGCCGGTATGCCGAACACCGGACGATGAAGGGCCAGGAAATTTATTTTTACCAGGGGACGGACTTTATTCGGGAAGTAGAAATTGAAACCAAAAAAGAACTGGCCCGCTATTTTGGTTGCTCTGAGATTGAACTTCGGCCAATCAGCGGGCAAATGGCTAACGAGGTGGTGTTTAAAGGTCTGGTCAAGTTTGTCAACCGCCAACGCTCAGCCGGACAGCCTTTCCGCCGGCTACGGTTAGTAATGAACAATGACCTGAATAAAGGAGGCCATCTGAGTTCCCAGCCGATGGGGGCTCTATTTAACCTGGTGGAAGAGGATCCAGCTACTGGTAAAGAAAATGTGGTTAATATTCCAGTTCGTCAAGATAACCCCTATAAAGCTGATCTGGATCAATTAGCGGCGAGGCTCAAAGAATATCGGCCCGAGCTGATAATTTTTGGGAAGAGCATGTTTATCTATCCCGAGCCCGTGGGATTTGTTTATGAGTTAGTTAAAGATTGGCCCCAGCGCCCGATTCTGATGTACGATATGGCTCACGTGCTGGGTCTTTATGGTGCTTTCCAGACTCCCTTTCAGGAAGGAGTTGATTTGGTAACGGGCAGCACTCATAAGACTTTCTTCGGGACCCAGAGGGGTGTAATTGCTGGGAATTTCCCCGAAGGCAGCCCACTTAAAGTCCTGTGGTCTGATATTCAGAGCCGGGCTTTTCCAGGTTCAACTTCGAATCACCACCTGGGGACTCTGCTCGGATTATTGTTAGCCTCTTATGAAATGAATGAATTCAAAGAAGCTTATCAAACTCAGGTGAAGAAAAATGCCAAGGCCCTCGCCCGATATCTGCAGGCCGCCGGGATTCCGGTCGAAGGCGATCAGGCTGATGGCTTCACTGAAACTCACCAGGTTTTGATCAGGGTCAGGAAGTTTGGAGTTGGCCAAGAGATTGCCCGCCGGCTGGAAGATAATAATATCCTGACCAATTATCAAGCTTTACCTGACGATACTACTTTTCTGGAGTCGTCAGGCATCAGGCTCGGGGTCCAGGAAATGACCCGTTTTGGAATGAAGGAAAAAGATTTTGAAGTTTTAGCTGGTTTGATGGCCGAGGTAATTATTAAAAATAAAAAAGTAAAAGAAGAAGTCAAACGCTATCGCCAGAATTTCCTCGAAATGCAATATTGCTTGCCGGAAAGGGAGGCTCTTGAGCTGGCCTCGAAGTTGTTCCTGAGCTTGCTGCCCTCAAGGAAAATTGGGCAGCTATTTATTGAAAATCTGGCTGAAAAAGTAAAACAGCTAAATGATTAAAGAATGATTAAAATTAAAGAGGAGCAAAAATGAATATCCTGATTATCGGCTCTGGTGGCCGAGAGCATGCCCTGGCCTGGAAAATAAGCCAGAGTCCCCACTGCCAGAAGCTTTATGCCGCTCCAGGCAATGGTGGTCTGGCTCAAATTGCTGAGTTAATTCCAATAGAAGAAACCAAGATTGCTGAGCTGGCCCAGGTGGCTGAGGAGAAGAAGATCGATCTGACCATAGTCGGGCCGGAAGTTCCCCTGGCGATGGGCATAGTTGATGAATTCGAAAAGCGGGGCCTCAAAATTTATGGTCCGAATAAGAAGGCGGCGGAAATTGAAAAAAGTAAAGTTTTTGCCAAAGAGTTTATGAAAAGACACCATATCCCGACCGGTCGCTTTCAGGTAGCTGATAATCCGGATCAGGCCAAAAAGATTTTAAATTCCGGTGAATTTGATTTTCCGGTGGTCATCAAAGCTGATGGTCTGGCCGCCGGAAAGGGAGTAGCGGTCTGTGCCAATGTCAAAAGAGCCGAAGATACCATCAATGATATGATGATAAAGAAAAAGTTCGGCCCGGCTGGAGAGCGGGTAATAATTGAGGAATTTTTAAAGGGCCGGGAAGTTTCCTTTATAGTCCTAACCGACGGGGCCCGGGTTCAGCCGCTGGTTACCACGATGGACCACAAGGCAGCCTATGATGGCGATAAAGGTCCAAATACCGGTGGCATGGGAGCCATCTCGCCTTCCCCTTTTATTTCGGAAAGACTATTCAGCCAGATAATGGATGAAATAATTTTCCCAACGATTACCCGGATGCTGGAAGAGGGTCGGCGTTTCAAAGGCACTCTTTATGCCGGTTTGATGATTACAGATGAAGGACCGAAGGTCCTGGAATATAACTGCCGTTTTGGCGACCCGGAGACCCAAGCTCAAATGCTGCGGCTGGAAAGCGACCTGGTAGAAATATTAATGTCGGTCGTGGAAGAAGACCTTTTAAGAGAGGAAATAAAATGGTCAGCCAGGCCTTCGGGCTGTGTGGTCCTGGCTTCCGGAGGTTACCCTTTAAAATATGAAAAAGGGAAACTGATCGCTGGGCTGGAAGAAGTGGCTAAGGTGCCGGGAATCGTTATCTTCCATGCTGGGACCAGCTATATTGATGGTCATTTTTATACCAATGGTGGTCGGGTGCTAAATGTCTGCGCTTCGGAACTGACTTTAACCCAAACGATGAAAAAAATTTATGAGTATATCCCCCAGATTTATTTTGAAGGTATGTTTTACCGGAAAGATATTGGAGCATTAAAGGAGGGTAAATGAAAGTTACCATCTTTTTAGGAAGCGATTCTGATTTTGAAGTTATAAAAGATGGGTTGGAGATTCTTAAGGAATTCGGTTTATCTTTCAATTTGGAAGTTACTTCAGCCCACCGGACGCCAGAGCGAACAGTTAGACTGATAAAAGAGGCGGAGGAAAAAGGGACCAGAGTTTTTATTGCCGTTGCCGGTAAAGCCGCCCATCTCCCGGGAGTGGTGGCTTCTCAGACTGTCTTACCGGTAATTGGTGTTCCAGTGGAAAGCCAGGCTTTAGCCGGTCTGGATGCCCTGCTCTCCATTGTCCAGATGCCCAAGGGCATTCCAGTGGCCACGGTGGCGCTCGGAAAAACTGGTGGGGCTAACGCTGCCCTTCTGGCCATTTCGATTCTGGCTGCCAGCGACGAAGAGCTGCGAGAAAAACTCAGAGCCTATCGTCAAAAAATGGCAGAAAAGGTGGAGGAAAGCTCCAGGAGGCTTAAAGAAAAATTATGACTTCAGTCTTTATCCATAATTTTGGCTGCCGGGTGAATCAAGCTGAGGCTTTTGAGTGGTCAGCGAAGCTGGCCGAGGTAGGGATTAAGGTGGAGAAAGACTGGAGAAAATCTCAAATAATAGTGGTAAATTCCTGCGCCCTGACATCCAGGGCAGAAGCCGATGTTAGGCAGTTCCTCAGGCGTCTATCCAGAGAGGCTCCCCACTCTAAGGTAATTGTCACCGGTTGCCTGACTGAAAAAAGCCAGCAATATTTTAAAAGCTTTTCCAATATTTCAATGTTTATACCGAACTCGGCTAAGTCCAACCTGGTTGATGAAGTTCGACGGCTATCTGGGAATCAAGGCGAGAAGATAGAAAAGAGTCTCTACCGTTCGAGAGCCTTGATTAAAGTCCAGGATGGCTGTGATGCCCATTGCACCTTTTGCCTGATTCCTTCGCTTCGAGGCAAAAGTCGAAGCGTCCCCCTAAAGGAAGTGGTCGGACAAGTTAAGAAAATCGTAGCTGAGGGCTACCAGGAAGTCGGGCTGGCGGGAATTCATCTGAATGCTTATGGATTGGACCTATCTCCAAAATCGTCTCTTGTGAGTCTCTTAAAAGAATTGGTCAGAATTCCAGGCTTGAATTACCTTCACTTAAGTTCATTGGATCCACGGCTGCTGACTCCGGAGCTTCTGGATTTTATGGTCAAAGAAGAAAAAATTTGCCCGCATTTCCATCTCTCTCTTCAGCATGCTTCGCCATCGGTGCTCAAAAAGATGGGGCGGAAGAGCACTCCGAAGGATTATTCCCTGATTCTTGATTATTTAAGAAACGGGCGTCCCGAGGCCAGCCTGGGAGCTGATATTTTAGTTGGCTTTCCGGCAGAAGAAGAATCAGATTATTTGTTCTTGAAGGATTTTCTCACTTCCTCGCCGCTGACCTATTTCCACGTATTTTCTTTTTCTCCAAGGGAAGGCACCCCAGCAGCTGAATGGCCGCCCGTAGAAGAAAAAATAAAAAAGCAAAGAGCCGATGAGTTGAGGTGTTTATCTCGGGAAAAGAATCTTGCTTTTAAAAAAAGCTTTCTGGGAAAGGTTTTACCAGCGATTGTAGTTAAGAAAAAAGGGCTTGAGGTCGAAGCTCTTACCACCAATTATTTTAAAATCCGGCTGCCGGTCACTGAGACAACCTGCCCGGGGAATCTTATCCGGGTCAGGATAACGGATGTAAATTATTATGAAGTGAAAGGCGAGCAGGCTTGATGGGTGTAATCAAGGTTCTTCCTCCTGAGGTGGCTCAGAAAATTGCCGCCGGAGAAGTGGTTGAGCGCCCGGTTTCCGTGGTCAAAGAACTGGTGGAAAATTCTCTTGATGCTGGGGCTACGGAAATTAAAGTTGAACTCCTTTCGGGCGGGAAAAAGCTCATTCGGGTTCTGGATAATGGTTGTGGGATGAGCCAGGAAGATGCGGTAATTTGCTTCCGGCGCCATGCTACCAGCAAGATATCAACCGAAGATGACCTGGAAAGAATAACTACCCTGGGGTTTCGGGGAGAAGCTCTGGCCAGCATTTCGGCTGTTTCTAAGCTGATTTTAAAAACCTTCAATGGAGAAGAAGCGAAAGGTTACCAGGTGGAAAGGGAAGGAGATAAGCTCATCCGTTTTGTGGAAATTGCCTTTCCTCGAGGAACATTAATCGAGGTTCAGGACCTCTTTTTTAATCTGCCGGCCCGCAGGAAATTCCTCAGGTCGGAAAGATCTGAGTTGGCCCTGATAGTAAGTTATTTGACCCAGGTAGCCTTAGCTTATCCCGAGGTCAAGTTTTTCCTCAGCAATAATAATCGAGAAATTATAAATTGCCCTGGGGTTAGGTCATTAAATGACCGGGTTTATCAGCTTTATGGTAAAAGAGTGCTGGAAAATTTGATGCCCATTGATTATGAAGAAGGAAATTATAAGATAACTGGCCTGAGCTCCCGCCCTTTTTCCGGGCGAGCAGATCGCCAGCACCAGGTTTTTTATGTGAATCGTCGTCCGGTCAGGGATCGGGTTCTAACAGCCGCGCTGACTCAGGCCTATTTAGGGCTTCTGGAAAAACAGAAAAATCCCGAAGGTTTCCTTTTTCTGGAAATTCCATATGAGCAGGTTGATGTCAATGTTCATCCGGCTAAAGCTGAAGTTCGCTTCCGAGAGCCGCAACAGATTTTTAGATTAATTTTAAGGGCGGTGGAATTGACTGCCCGTCAGGAGAGCTTGATCAAGCCGATAATAGTAGAGGATAAGGACGAGGGTAAGGAAGTTGAAGGGGAAACAACTGTCAGTCAGCCAGGCGAACCTGCAATTGAATTCAGTGCCAGGGTCGAGTCAGAAAGCTCTCTTTTCTCAGGAAATCAAAGTGAGCCAAAGTCGGCTAATTTTGAAAATTTTGAGATAAAAAGAATAGCCGAAGAAAAAAGCGAGCTCGAAAGTTGCCAATCTTTTCAAGTGCTCGGTCAGTATCTTAATTCTTACATCGTAGCTTCTTCTGAGGAGGGATTAATAATAATTGACCAGCATAACGCCCATGAAAGAATTCTTTTTGAAAAATTCGAAAAACTTGACCAGGCTCACTCTTGGACTGCCCGAGCGATGCTCTTCCCCTCGGTGCTGGAACTATCTCCAGAGCAACGCCTTGGTTTGGAGGAACTTCAAGAAGAGCTGGAGAAGATGGGCTTTGTACTTGAACCCATGGGCGGTAATAGTTTTGCCCTTAAAGAATATCCTGATATTTTTAAAGAAAAAGAAGCCTCTGAAATCCTGCTTTCCATTTTGGATGAGATTAGCAGTAATAAATTTAAAGATAAAAAGAAAAGGATGCTGGCAACTATGGCCTGCAAGGCGGCTATTAAGGCCGGGCAGGTTTTATCAAAGACTGAGATGGAATACTTAGTCTCCGAGCTTTTCCAGACTGAACATCCAGGAATCTGTCCCCATGGGCGACCGGTAGTGATAAAAATCGAACGTTCTAAAATAGAACGCACCCTCGGCCGCCAGCCGGAGTGAAATTGGCCTGAAATTGACAATTTGCCGTCCTTTCTGTTAACATTTTAGCTCAAAATTGACGGCTGAGTGGCACGGGGAGTGGCGCAGCCTGGTTAGCGCGCCTGCCTTGGGAGCAGGAGGTCGTCGGTTCAAATCCGATCTCCCCGATTTTCCATATCGGTTCGTTTGTGCGCCTGTAGCTCAGTAGGATAGAGCAGCTGCCTTCTAAGCAGCGGGTCGGGGGTTCGAATCCCTCCAGGCGCGTTTTTCTTTTGTCTCTCTTCTTTCTATTGGCGAGTATCTCTTGAAAATTATATTTCGAAGGCGAGAGGTAAAAGCACCGGCTTGGAATAAGTTTAGCCGTTAATGGAAATGGATCAGCTTTTAGCTTATGGCTATTTAAATAGTTGGTCGGAAATGCGGATATAATTGCCCCATCTTTTTAAAAGATAGAAAACCACAAAAGACCGGTCATCATTTTTTTAAGTGACGCTTATATCTAAAAGTTCAAGTCGAAAATAAATAATTTAAATTCAGGAGAGCTGGTATTTTTCTTTTATTATGCCAACGCAGACTTCAACTGCCTCTGCATCATAAATAACACCCTGGTTTGATTTTATTTCCTGAATAACTTCGGCGGGAGAATAAGCTGACCGATAGGGCCGATGGGAAAGCATGGCTTCAACCACGTCAGCCACTGATAGGATGCGGGCCATTGGGTGAATCTGGCCATCCCTTAATCCCCGGGGATAACCGGAGCCATCAATTCTTTCATGATGCTGATAGACAATTTCAGCCACTGGCCACGGGAATTCGATTGTCTTCAAAATTTCATAACCAATTCGGGGATGATCCTTAATCAGGTTAAATTCGTGTGGACTCAGTCGCCCGGCCTTGTTCAAAATTTCCGCAGGAACCGAGATTTTGCCCAGGTCGTGGACCAGGGCCGCCAGCCTGATTTCATCCACCTGCTCTTCAGGAAATGACAGCCTGGTGGCGATAGCTCTCGCCAGGTCAGAAACCCTTCTCTGGTGACCGGCAGTATAAGGATCTCTTGATTCAACAGTCAAAGAAATAGCCTGGATAGTTGCTCCCATGGCTTTTCTCAATTTATTCAGAGTCTCAGTTAATTCTTCTTCAGCCTTTTTTCTGGGGGTGATATCGCGGAGAATTACCAAAGTCTGGTTGGGGTTTTCTTTTAAGGTTGAGGTACTGGCCTCCACATATCTCAATTCACCCTTTTTGTTGATGACCCTGAATTCAACTAGCCCGGGTCCAGGCGAAAGAGACGGCTTGTTGCTCTGGCCCTTATGGGAAAGAAAAAGGTGGCGGTCATCAGGATGGATAAGTTGTAAAAAATTGAACATATGGGAAAAAATTTCTTTCTGGCTATAGCCGGTAAGCTGTTCAAAAGCTGGGTTTATGAATTCGAGGCCACGAGTTGAAGCTACATAAATTCCCTCCTTAGTATTCTCGATGATAGCTTTGATAATTTCCTGGCCATTATTCTTTATATCTTCCGAGGTCATAAAATTAAAATACCTTTCAAGGTTTTAGTCGAATTGGTAGCAAAAAAATTGAAAAAATAATCGGCTTTAATACTTGAAAATTTCTTTGAGTTAGACTATTAATAATAAACTAACAAATTAAGATGCAGAGCAGAAGGGCCAATTGGTCATTAAAATTCTATCGGTGCGAGGAAGGGATTCTGACCGCTCAAAATATCTTTTAAGGTGAGACAAAAAATGTTAATTTCACCCCCCGATTAATCTGAACAGAGGATTGACCCGGGTTATTATATAGATAAAACTTGAGCGGGTGAAATTAGAGAGGGTAAAAATTTCTTTTGACAAAATTTGTCTTTAATGGTAGAAAGGTCTTAAGCAATGGCATCTAAACTTGGTGAAATTCTTTTAAGAGAAAAGATCATTGAGGCTGATCAGTTAAAGCAAGCCCTCGAATACCAGAAAAAAAACAACCTTCCAATTAGTGCTGCCTTAGTGGCTCTTGGTTTTGTAACCGAAGAAGAAATAGCTCAAGCCTTGAGCCGTCAACTCGGCTATCCATATATTGACCTTGACCAGTTCGAAGTTTTTCCTGAAGTTATAAACCTGATCCCGGCCGAAGTAGCTAAAAAATATATGGTGATGCCCATCCATAAGATTAAGTCCTTCTTGACCCTGGCAATGGTTGACCCTACAGACCTGGAAGTGATTGAAGATATTAGGTTCAGGACAGGCCTTAGCATCCAGCCGGTTATTTCAACCGATACCGGCGTGATGAATGCTATCAATAAATATTATGGCGTGAGCGATGCCCTTAAAGTAAAAAAGTTGATTGAAGACATAGAGCTGGCTGATGAAGGTCGGGTAAATGTAATTGACGAAAAAGAGCTCAGCGAAGATTACGATATAACCGAACTGGAACAGGCCAGCAACGAAGCTCCCATTATTACCTTGGTTAACCAAACCTTTATTGAGGCAATTAAGAAGGGAGCCAGCGACGTTCACTTTGAACCTTATGAAAAAAGATTCCGCATCCGTTACCGGATTGATGGAGATCTTTATGAAGTGACCGATCTTCCGCTGAAATTTAAAAATCCGGTTCTTTCCAGGGTGAAGATTCTGGCTAGCATGGACATTGCCGAAAAACGCCTTCCTCAGGACGGCCGAATCAAAATGCGGGTCAAACTGGAAAACGGCAAGAAAAAAGAAGTTGATATGCGGGTTTCTTCTTTGCCAACTATGTTCGGAGAAAAGATCGTTGCCCGTATCCTGGACAAGGAAATGCTCAAGTTAGACCTAACCCAGTTAGGCTTTGAACCCGAATCCCTCGAGATTTTCAATGAGGCTATTCACCGTCCGTGGGGGATTATTCTGGTGACCGGGCCAACTGGAAGCGGAAAGACCAATACCCTTTATTCGGCTATTTCTAATTTAAACACACCTGACGTTAATATTATGACGGCCGAGGACCCGGTTGAATATTACCTTCCCGGAATTAACCAAGTTCAGATCAAAGAAGAAATTGGTTTGACTTTCGCCAGCGCTCTACGGTCGTTCCTCCGGCAGGACCCGGATATTATGTTAGTTGGTGAAATCCGTGACTATGACACTATTGACGTGGCTATTAAAGCCGCTTTAACTGGTCACTTAGTCTTTTCGACGGTTCATACCAATGATGCCCCCTCCACTATCAGCCGTTTAATCAATATGAATGTTGAACCATTTTTGATCGCTGATTCAGTGGTGCTGATTGTGGCTCAGAGGCTGGTCAGAAGGTTGTGCAAGAAATGCTGCGAACCTCATGACCTTCCTAAAAAGGCTTTGCTCGATATGGGCTTTAGAGAAGACGAGGTCGATGACCTTCATATTTTTAAAGCTCGGGGTTGCGAAGCCTGCAACAATACAGGTTATAAGGGCCGGATTGCGCTTTATGAAGTAATGAAGATAACTGACGAAATTAAAGAGATGATTCTCAACCGAGCGACTACCCGTGAGATTAAGAAAAAAGCCATTGAGAACGGCATGCTCACTTTGAGGAGAAGCGGCTTAATAAAAATAAAGAATGGCATAACCTCGGTTGAGGAAGTTTTAAGAGAAACCGTCAGGGATTGGGAATAGGAGGCCTGAATGGCAAAACCAATTTATGAACTTTTAAAAATTGCGGTTGAGGAAGACGCCAGCGATCTTCATATTACCGCTTATGTTCCGCCGAGAATCAGAGTCCACGGTCGATTGAAAAATATCGACCACCCGCCCCTTCAGCCTGGTGAAACTCAGGAATTGATTTACAGCATCCTCAATGACAAGCAGAAAAAGGTTTTTGAAGAAAAAATGGAACTCGACCTGTCTTTTGGAATAAAAGAGCTGGGGAGATTCCGGGTAAATGTCTTCAAGCAAAAGGGTTCGGTGGCTGCGGCTTTCAGGCGATTTTTACCTCAGATGTGGAGCTTTGCCCAGCTTGGTATTCCTCAGCGGGTGGCTCAGCTGTGCTATCTTCCGCGGGGCCTTATCCTGGTAACCGGGCCGACAGGTTGCGGGAAATCAACCACCATCGCCTGCATGCTCGATCATATCAATCATGAACGAGATGTCCACATTGTCACGGTAGAAGACCCGATTGAATATTATTTCACTCCCAAGAGGGCCATTATTAACCAGAGAGAACTTTTTACCGATACGCTTTCCTATGCCAATGCCCTGCGGTCGGTTCTCCGAGAGGATCCGGATGTGGTTTTCGTCGGCGAGATGCGTGACCTGGAAACAGTGGAAGCGACCATGCGTGTAGCAGAAACAGGACACTTAACGTTTTCGACCCTTCATACGAATTCGGCCTGCGAATCAATTTCCAGAATCATTGATATTTTCCCGAGTCAGTATCAGGCTCAGGTCAGGGTGACGCTTTCTATGATTCTGGAGGCGGTGATGACCCAGGCGCTATTGCCCCGCGCCGATGGCCGGGGCCGGGTGCTGGCGATGGAAATTCTTATTCCCAACCCGGCCATCCGTAATCTGATTCGCGAAAATAAGATCCATCAGATTTATTCAGCCATGCAGATGGGCCAGGAAAAGTTCGGTATGCAAACTATGAACCAAAGTTTGGCCAGCCTCTATTTCCGCCGACTAATTACCATGGATACAGCTATGTCAGTGACGGCCAACCCGGAGGAATTGATAGATATTATCCAGCGGCATGAAGGAACGACCGGAAAAAAGGGAGCCGCTTCTTTTCCAGGGAAATAAAATGACCGGGCTTAATTTTTTAAAATTAGGAATGTCAAGGAGAGGATAAGATGCCAGTTTATATCTGGAGAGGTAAAAACCGATATGGGGATGTGGTTGGCGGCGAAAGGGTGGCTGAATCGATTGAAGATTTAACCCGAACACTGCAGAGAGATCAGATCGCTATAATCAGCATAAAGCCAAAAAGGGCTATGCCCGCCATTCCCTTTCTGAGAAGAGAAAAGGTCAGGCTAAAAGAATTGGCTATGTTCAGCCGCCAGCTTTCAGTGCTGATTGACGCCGAGTTGCCGCTAATCCAGAGCTTAGGGCTGTTGGCCGAGCAGCAAAAAAATAAATATTTCAGTCGGGTAATTACCGAGGTTAAAGAAGATGTCGAAGCCGGCTCAGCCCTAAATCAGGCTATGCGTAAGCATCCTAAGGTTTTTGACGATTTGTATTGCAACCTGACCGCCTCGGGCGAGCAGAGTGGCTCCCTCGACGTAATGCTGAGGCGGTTAGCCGATTACCAGGAAAGCATGATGAAATTGAGAGCTAAGGTCCGGCAGGCGATGATTTACCCCTCGGCTATTATTACTTTTGCCATCTTGGTAGCTATATTCATGCTGTGGAAAGTAATTCCGGTTTTTGGTGGGATTTACCAGGAGCTCGGAGCCCAGCTTCCTGCTTTAACCGCTTTTGTCCTGGCCCTGAGCCGGTTTGTCAGCCGCTTCATAATTATTATTCTAATTGGGCTGATAGCGGCAGTAGTTCTTTTCCAGCAATGGCGAAAGACTCCGGCCGGGCGGGAAGTGGTTGATAGAAGCACCTTAAAAATCCCAATTCTGGGAAATTTGATGCAAAAAATTTCTCTCTCCCGTTTGACCAGAACCCTCAGCACTCTTATTTCTGGTGGTGTGCCAATGCTGGAAAGCTTGCGCATTGCCTCTACCACTACCGGAAATATCATTATTGAGAGACAGATAATGCAGGCCAGGCAGTTAGTCTCGGAGGGCAAGAGCCTGAATGATGCCTTGAAGGAATCCGGCCAGGGAAAATTCCCTCCGATGATGATTCAGATGGTCAATGTTGGTGAATCAACTGGGACACTTGATGAGATGCTCGGAAAGTTAGCCTCATTTTTTGATGACGAAGTGGACAATTCGGTAAGTGCTTTGCTCTCTGCTCTGGAGCCCCTGGTGCTGATTTTTGTCGGCGGAATTGTCGGGACGCTGGTTATTTCGATGTACCTGCCGCTCTTTAATCTGATTCAGAAGTTTTAAGAGTCAGGAGATTTAACTCTGAAGAAAAGAATAAGGGCTGGGATTGTCGGGTTAAAGAGCTAAAGAAAAAATGATGAAGGGCAGCGGCTAAGTTGAGAAAAGAAAAAATAGAAAGAAAGGATTTATTGCATTACCTGCTATTTCGGCTGCTGATAATTACCTCTATTTTCATTGCCGCCATTATTATTCAATATTCCACTGGCGCTGGTTTCCCGGCAGTTTTTCTTTATGCCATTGCTGGCTTTTATGTATTGAGCTTAATTTATTTTTTGCTTTATTTATGGGGAAAATGGCTTCTGGCTCAAGCTTACTTTCAATTAATTATGGACCTGCTGCTGATTACCCTGATGGTCTATATTTCTGGGGGAATGACGACGGCTACTTATTTTCTTTATATCTTTGCCATAATTGCCGCCAGCCTGGTAATTTCTGAAAAAGCTGGTTATTTAGCGGCAGCCCTGTCAGCTGTGCTTTTTGGTTTTCTGGTTGATGGAACTTATTTCGGATTAATACCCTATTTCAATCCAGAACACGCTTCGAAGCAGGATTTTGGCTCGGTTCTATTTAATTTAATTTTAGCCTGGGCCGTTTTTTTAGCGGTGGCCTTTTTTATG
Source organism: Candidatus Aminicenantota bacterium (assembly GCA_002877915.1). Lineage (GTDB taxonomy): Bacteria > Acidobacteriota > Aminicenantia > Aminicenantales > Saccharicenantaceae > Saccharicenans. The sequence goes on along the minus strand of PNJE01000053.1, from coordinate 2,569 downwards.
AACTATCTTTCGAGGAGCTTGCGCAGGACCAGGGTAGCCCTGCAACAGGCTGAGAAAGAGCTGATCTTAAGGGAAAGATTGGCTGAAGCTGGCCGGATCTCAGCTACGATGGCCCATGAAATCAGAAACCCGCTCACGGCTATTTCCAGTGCGGTTCAGCTTCTGAAATCTGAGCTCACCGGTAACGGGGAGCAAGCTCGCCTTATGGAAATTATCATCAGAGAATCCAGGCGAGTTTCTCAGCTGCTGGAGCAGTTCTTGGATTTCGCCGTCCCGTCCAAGAAAATGTTTACCGAAGTGGACCTGGGCATGCTGCTCAATGAAACCCTGGAAATGATGCGCTCCGCCGGCGACTTAGATGGCGAAAAGGTTAGAATTGAAGGAAATTACTTAGTGCGAAGAATTGCTTATCAGGGGAATCCTAACCATTTTAAACAAATTTTTTGGAATTTAATAAAAAATTCATTGAAAGCTATGCCTGAAGGCGGAAAGCTCAGCCTTAATTTTTATAATTCGCGGCGTGATGGCCTTAAATTTATTGTGGCTGATACTGGAATCGGGATGAGTGAGAAGGACCGGGATAATTTGTTTGTGCCTTTTTATTCGGGCTTCGGTGAAGGAAGGGGCCTTGGACTGGCTACGGTCAAGAGACTGGTTGAAGATTATAACGGTCAAATTCAGGTAAATTCTGAGGTAGGTAGGGGAACGGAAATTATTATTACCTTGCCTCTTTTAGGTGAAACGAAATAAGCAGTTTTAAAGTGAAACAGGCAGGAAATCAAAATAAAAGCTTAGGAAGGCCGCTATGGATACGCTATTAATCATTGATGACGAAAAAAGTTTGCTGGATGTCCTGGCGCTGGTTTTTAAAAAAGAGGGCTACGAAGTAAAAACTGTTACTAACGGAGCTGATGCCCTGGAAATTCTAACCACCGGCAGCGTTGACTTGGTAATTACTGATATTCGCATGCCACACATCAGCGGCATGGAAATATTGCGCTATGTAAAAGACAACAAGCCAGAGGTGCCGGTTATTGTCATCACCGCCTATGGGAGCATTCAACAGGCGGTTGAAGCTCTTAAAGCCGGGGCTCTCGATTATATCGTCAAGCCGTTTGATGTCGAAGAACTGAAGATACTGGTCGCCCGGGGGCTCGAGCGCAAGCATTTAGAGCAAGAAAATATCCTGCTCAAAAAAGACCTGAAGGAAAAATTCCGTTTTGAGGATATGATCGGCAAGAGCCGGCTAATGCAGGGAATCTATGTGTTGATTGAAAAAGTGGCTAGCACAGATTCCACCGTGCTGATAACTGGAGAGAGCGGGACCGGCAAAGAAATGGCTGCCCGGGCCATTCATAACTTGAGCCGGCGAAAAGACAAGGCCTTTGTGACTATAAACTGTGCTGCTTTGCCAGAGAATTTACTGGAGAGTGAGCTTTTTGGTCATACCAAAGGGTCGTTTACCGGGGCGGTGTCGGATAAGAAAGGGATGTTTGAAATGGCTCACAAGGGGACGCTATTCCTGGATGAAATAGGAGAAATGTCGCCCTGGACTCAGGTCAAGTTGCTGCGGGCGCTTCAGGAAAGGAAGATAAGGCGGGTCGGCGGAACAGAAGAAATTCCAGTTGATGTGAGGGTTATTGCCGCCACCAACCAGGACTTGAAAAAGCGCATTGAAGAAGGAAAATTCCGGGAAGATTTATTTTATCGGCTTAATGTAATTTCATTTGAAATGCCCCCTTTGAGGAAAAGGATTGAAGATATTCCGCTTCTGGTCCAGCATTTTCTCCAGAAATACTGCCAGCAGATGGGAAAGAAGATGAAGAGGCTGGCTCCGGAGGTAGTGGGGATATTTGAACAGTATTCCTGGCCTGGAAATATCAGGGAGCTGGAGAATGTGATTGAGAGGATTGTAGCCATAGAAGATCGCGAGACCATTACTACTGCCTGCCTGCCAACAGAGATGATTGGGTTGGCGAAAAGAGATGAATTTAAAGTCGAGCTTGGTCCCAATTTCAATCTGAATGATTTCCTGGATAGCGTGGCCAAAAGATATATCCTTAGAGCCCTGGATATGAGCGGGGGAAGGCTGAAAAAGGCAGCTCCACTGCTCGGGGTTAGCTACCGAACCCTGAGGTACTTAATGGATAAATATGGCTTGCGAGCGAGGGAAGAACTGGAAGAAGTCGGTGTGGATAAATAGGAGAACCGGGAAAGAGATGGAGAAGGAGAAATTAGAAAAGATGAAGTTAAATTTAGAATTGAGCGTAGAATTTAGTGGTGGATATATGATAGAATGCCCGAAAATGAGAATTGATGAGGGAACAAAGACGTCTTTAATGAAGAGCTGCTTCGTGGAGAAAGAAATGGGAACAAAAATTGGCAATTTGAAGAGACAAGATATGTCATTTTTTAGTAACGGCGAAGGCTTTTATATTGCTAATTTATTTTATATCAATAAGATACAAATATGAACAAAGTTGGCACGTTATTTGCTCTTACAATAGCGTAAGAAAAACATCTCGGCCGGCGGATAGTCGGCGAGAATTAAGGAGGTTTAAAAATGTTA
>PNJE01000163.1 GCA_002877915.1 Candidatus Aminicenantota bacterium | reverse complement strand
CCCCCCCTCCCCTTTTCTTTTTATCTTCTCCCCTAACCAACAAAAAGGTGCCTATCTTATAAAGAAGAAATTAAGAGTACTTAAGATGGCAAATTCGAATCAAAAAACTCCCCCTTAAGATTCAGTTAGGATCGGCTCTTTAATTAAAAAATGCTATTCGATTAAGTGGAAATTTTATTAATCAACGCTGGCCTGAATAATAAAAGCGATTCTACAAAGGATTTTCTGGCGCGGGCATATAACCTTTATCAATAAGACTGATAAACCCTAACAGGGCTCCCCAGTGGTAAAAAGCATCGCTCGAATCCACATCATTCCCCTGCCCGGTTTCAGCATTATAATTCTCGAACACATGTTTGTCTCTTGTCCACGATTGTAAAAGGAGCTGGGCTGATTTTTCCACCAGGTCCTTCCTGGCTTCGGGCAAATTATAATTTCTGAGGCCTAAATAGACCAGAAAATTAAGCGGGGCCCAGATTCTTCCCCTCCAATAATTATTATCTTTGTAGGCTGGGTCGTTCCTGGCTATCGAAGGCAAAATATATTTGCCCCAGAATTCCCTCGGGTTATAAAAATGTTCTTTAATCATCCTTTCTGCCTGCTCCTGAGAAGGCACTTTAGTTAATAGCGGATAGAATAAGGTTGGAGATAACCGATAACTGAATTGGCCCGTCCTAAGGTCTTTATTCAAATAAAGCCCAAATTGGTCGTCCCAAAGAGTTTTGAGCTTGTTTGAATATTTTTCTGCTCTCTCTTTTAATTCTCTGAATACCTCTGGTTTGCCCAAGACTTCAGCCATCTCAGAAAGATTCTGGCAGTCGGCAATATAAAGGCTCATCAAGCCCACATCAGCCAAAAGCAGACGATGGCGGTCAGAGTCAAAAAAGGCCTCGTCCCACATCGGTGAATTATCCATTCCCGATTCCCATTGAGCTCCTATTTTGGTGCCAATTCCTTTTAGCAAAAACTTAGATATCTTGCCGGGAACGTATGGGTCTGAGCCCCAGCATAGGTACCCATCAACATCCCGGTTATTAGCCCAAAAACGATTCCAACTCAGCAAATTATCAAAGACCTCTTCCAAAAACCATTTCTCTCGATATTTATTATAAATTTCCTTGATGATTAGCGAACCAACTGGAGGTTGAGAACGATCCTCGCTTTTAAACCCGGGCTGGACCATATTTGGTATGAACCTTTTTTTGGTAATTTCTTTGGTGATAGCCAGAGCATTGGCGTAAGCCAGGTCCTTATTGTCCAGCGACAGCATATAAGCAGCAAAATAGGTATCCCAATCAAACAAAACCCAACCGCCTGAAGTAGCGGACCAGTTGCGACTGACCGGGGTAATAACTCTGTTATTTATCGGATCATAGATGGTGTTCCAAGCCAGAACAGTATGCATAGCATTGTATTGTTCAGGTGCTTCAGGATATATGTTCTTACCATCAGGGACTTTTGTTCTCGCTTGTTCCAATACTTTTGCAATGTCTTTGGCTGAATTTATTTTTTTAGGGGAAATAGCAACGGCTTTATTGAGATGGACACTGATGTTGTCCTTAGTTGTTTGGAGATGTTCGCCATTCACATACAATTCGATACTATGATTTGGAGTTTTCCCAATTATCTTCTCCCGTTCAATAAGCACTTCACCTTTTCTTCCCCATAGCACCTGAGGAACAATGATCAAAGAATCGTCGGGCGAAATATTAATTGGGGTAACTAAAAGATAAAGATCATTATTTATAGAGGCACTCTGAACCCGGATATGAATTTTTCGCCACCTTAATTCAAGCTCGGTATAGGTGCCATCATACGTCCGGGGGCCAGGAAGGACTTGCTCTCTAGAATCAAAATCTTCCCGCCCGATCAGTGCCTCCTTTAAAATATCTCCTGATTCATGGTCCTTAACCATAAGCTTTATGGCCAAACCTTCTGACAGCAGAACATGGGTTAAAACACTTCCGTTATCCCAAGTATTCCAGCCAATAGCTAATTTTGCTTGGAGATTATTGGCTTCGCTTTTATCGAAATCATCCGGGCCATGCCTTTTTGCACTATTTCCTGTTCTAAAAGAAAGGTAAACAAGTATTAAAAAACATATGGTGAGCTTAAAAATTTTCATTATTATTTTCTTTCTCATGTTCTTTAAGTTAAATTAAATTGCTGATTATTTCCAGATTCTTGTCTCTAATCATGACATTAACCTTGACTAAGGAG
>PNJE01000134.1 GCA_002877915.1 Candidatus Aminicenantota bacterium | reverse complement strand
GTAGGTATGGCCAGCCGGGCTAATTCCCGGCCGGCGCAACTCTCGGGAGGCGAACAACAAAGGGTAGCCATGGCCAGAGCTTTGGTTCATCAGCCGAGACTTCTTCTGGCCGATGAGCCCACCGGGAATCTTGATTGGAAAACTGGAGAAAAAATACTTCAGCTGATTATTGAACTCCACCAGAAAAAGCAATTGTCATCCATCATTGTCACTCATAATGAGAAAATTGCTCGCTATTGTCATAAAGCCTATTTGTTGGAATCTGGCCAGATGAAACTATTTGAGGGTTCAGAAGGTTAATAAAACTGGATTAGAACCTGAAAACCTGAGGAATGAAGGCAGCAATTCTTTGAAAAGTAGAGAACATTATGGTATAAGGTTATTTCCATGAAAAGACTTAGCTTGATTTTATTTATTATTTTTTTAACGGGCTTAGTTTATGCCCAGGAGACCATTGAAAAGATCGAGGTCATTGGCAATGACCGAATTTCCCGGGACACGATCATCTATTATCTATCGAGCCGGGAGGGAGATTATTATAATGAAAACCTGCTAAAAAAGGATTTCCGGGTGCTCTGGTCGACTGGTTTTTTTTCCGATTTAAGAATAGAGACTGAGGATGGCCAGAGAGGGAAAATTATTAAGATTTATGTTCAAGAAAATCCTATTATTAAGAATGTTATTTTTAAAACGGGTAAGAAAGTCAAGGAAAGCGATATCGTCAGTAAGCTGAAAGAAAAGGATGAAAATATCGCTGCCCATTCCTATTACAACCCCGCTAAAATTCAAAAAGCTAAGAAAACTATTAAGGAGCTTTTAGAGGATAAGGGATTACAGGCAGCCAGGATAGATACTGAGCTGGCTAAAAAAGGCCAAAATGAGGTTGATTTAATTTTCAGAATTTACGAAGGACCAAAACTCAGAGTTGGAGAAGTGGTTTTTGTTGGGCGGACTTTAATTCCGGATAGCTTTTTACAGGAGGCGATGAAGGACAACCGTCCCCACAACCTAATTAACTGGGTGGCGGGGAAAGATGTTTTCAAGAAAAATAAGCTGGAAGAAGATATAGCCGAAATCAAGAAGAAGCTGCAGGAGTTCGGTTATATGGAAGCTTCAGTTGGCGAGCCTCGGTTAGAAGAAGTTACCAAAAGCGGACTCTTTTTCAAAAAGCAGAAAATGATGAAAATCATAATTCCAATTGACCCGGGCTATGTTTATCGGACTGGAGAAATAAAGATTGAAGGAAATAAATTTTTTAATACCAGATATCTCCAGAGCCTGGTCAAATTAAAGCCAGGTGATATTTATAATTACAAGCTCAGAGAAAAAACAGTCGAAAAGATGGGCGAGACTTATCGAGATTTTGCTTTCCTTTATGCCCAGATAACTCCAGTTGAAAATTTGGATCCGAAAAATAAGGTGGTCAATGTAACTTTTGATATTAATGAAGGTGAAGTTGCCTACCTCCGGAGATTAAATTTTAAGGGCAACACTTTTACCAAGGATAAAGTACTCCGGCGGGAAATGTTGTTGCGGGAAGGGGATCGGTTTAGCCTGGCTATGTTTAAAGATAGCCTTTTGAGGTTAAAGCAATTAGGTCTGGTTGATGTGGAGAAAGAACCTGAGGTTAAACCCGATCCTGAAAATCCGACTCAGATTGATGTTAATGTCAACGTCAAAGAATTGCAAAAAAATAATATCCAGTTTACCGCCGGCTACAGCGGATATGAAGGAACCTTTGTAGCTTTCAGCTATTCGACCGTTAATTTTTTAGGCGGCGGAGAGACTCTGGATTTAACTTTGCAGCAGGGAAAAAGGGTCAAGAATTATAGCTTTGGATTAACCGAACCCTATGTTTTTGATAGTCCCATGACAGTGGGATTTAACATTTTTGACCGCAAAGTTATTATTCCTTATCTATATAATCAGTGGGCCAAGGGAATAAGTCTGATTTATGGGACTCGGGTTTATGAGTACTGGAAATTCAATTTAAATTACACCTTTCAAAAGACCATCCTGGAGGTCCCGACCTATACTGATCAGTCCGGCTTGGTCTATTATTACAACCCTTACCTTTATCCAGGTAAATATTTCGTCAGTGCGCTGGAACCAGTGTTGTATCGCTCGACTATTGACAGCCCGCTCACTCCCAGCCGCGGCACCATGTACCGGGCTTCCTTCCGATTTGCCGGATCTTTTTTGGGGGGAGATGTTCATCTGATTCGGCCGACCATCGAATTCTCGAGGTACCAACCATTAATTTCCAATCACGTTCTTGGGCTTCATGCTGAATATACAATCATCAAGCCACTCGGGCATCATGATATCCCCTATTGGGAAAGGATTTTCCTGGGCGGAGAACAATCAATCCGGGGATATGATTTCTTCACCATAGGCCCAAGGGACAATAATAATATCTTAATCGGAGGAGAAAAGTCTTTTGTGGCGAATTTTGAGTATATCATCCCGGTTGGCGGACCACTTTATGCCATTCTTTTTTATGATATGGGTAATTCTCTACTTTCCTCCCAAAAACTTAACTTCAAAGATATGTACACTTCTAAAGGTCTGGAGGTTAGAGTTTTTGTTCCTGCCCTCCGGGTTCCTTTCCGCCTGATTTTTGCCTATAACAACAAGAAAATTTATGCCGATCAATCTAATTTTGCTTTTCGCTTTGCGGTCGGAACTACATTTTAAGATAAAAAACAACTCTTTATATTTTGACCGGAAAAGAGTAAAATTAAAAGCTATTAATTTTTAGGAGGAATTTAAGATGCACAAAAGACTAACTACAGTTTTGCTCCTGATTATGATGGTAGGAGTATTCAGCCTGTTAGCTCAGGCACAGCAGAACCTTAAGGTTGGAGTTATTAATTCTCAGGAGATTCTGGAAAAGTCCATTGAAGGTAAGAAAGCTATCTCCCAGCTGGAAGATAAGAATCGAAAGACTCAGCAGGATCTGGGGAAATTAGACGATCAGATCAGACAGCTGGAAACCAGGCTGAATACCCAGCAGCTGACTATGACCCAGGAAGCTTTGATGTCTTTGAGTGCCGATCTTGATCGGAAAAGAACTGAAAGACAGCGGATGGCTGAAGATGCTCAAAAGGAAATGCAGGAATTGCAGCAGAGGCTCTATTTTAAGATTCAAAGTGAGGTCATGCCTATTATAACTAAATTAGGACAGGAAAAGGGCCTGGATTTGATCCTTGATTTAAGAGCCAGCGGAGTTCTTTATTTTAATCCGGCGGTTGATTTAACCGATGAGGTTATTAAGAGGTATGATGCTTCCAAAACCCCGGCTAAATAGCCCCGGTAATTGGAATTTGTTTTTAACATGAAAGCCGAAAAGATTGAGACTTATCTGCCCCACCGCTACCCTTTTCTTCTGGTAGATAGGGTGGTGGAACTAAAGCCAGGAGAAAGCATTCTGGCCTTGAAAAATGTTACTTATAACGAACCATTTTTTACTGGTCACTTTCCGGGAATAAAAATTATGCCCGGAGTTTTAATTGTAGAGGCTCTGGCTCAGGCCGGTGGGATTCTTCTTTATCATTCGACTCCTGACCCGGACTCAGTTTTTGTGGTTCTAAGTAAGATAGAAGAAGCCAAGTTTCGCCGGGCAGTGGTACCTGGAGATCAATTAAAGCTCTTTGTAAAAATACTTAAACTGAAGACCACTTTTGCTTCTTTTGAGGCTCAGGCTTCCGTAGAAAATGAAGTGGCTGCCGAAGCCCGGTTGGTAGCCGGCATTATCAAAAAAACTGAGCTGGATGAGAAAATATAATCTCATCCAGCTCAACCTATTTTTTTCTCTTATATTGATCAAGCTAAAAGGTAAGTTTTTAGGTTTTCCTCTGGCTCATTTAATGGTAAAAAGAGAATCTTCCAGCCCAGTATTATAGACAACCTCATTTAAATTCATGCGAGCATATTCAGCTCCAGCCTGGTAAATCGTGATGGAAAAAGCCACCTTGGTATTGCCTACCGGGCGATAATCAGAAAGAACTACTTCTGATTCGACTTCTCCTCCGCTTGGGCTCAAGCTCTTTGATTTAGTTTTAAAAGGAAGATAGGTAGAAGCATCAAGATACATGGTGGCCACATCACCATCTTGGAATTTCTGTTCGAGGACATAATATTTTTTACCCTCAATGGTTTCTTCCCCTTTGTAGCTATAGCTAATACCATATTTCTCCGGGTTGAGAGTGGCGTCATTGCCCAGAGCCTGTTTCATCATAGCCTTGGCCTGTTCGGGAGAAAGTTCCATCGCTTCACCAGTTTGAGGATTGGTCGCTAGAGCCCTCTGGCCATCATAAACCTGAACTATATTTACACCCATAGCTTCCATTTCCATTCGATATTTATTTGGTTCTTTCTGGTAAATAGTCATAGGGGCAGTAATTCCAAACTGGATTATTTCAATTGTCCCGGATATTCTGGTATCTTTAATTTCAGCTAAGGTTTTCCGTCCGCCCATTGCCTGGATCATTTTTTCCAGCAGGTCTTTTCCAGTCTGGGAATTGGCCGGCAGCCATAAGAAATTAGGCAGAATCAACAGAAGTAAAAATCTGATTAAATATTTTCTGAGTTTCATTTAACCTCCTTTTTGGAAATTATAAGTTAAAAAGCAAATAAAAGATAGAGATAATTAATTTTTAAGATATTACTGGGGTGAGGTCTTTTTTTAAAATTCATCCTTAAAGGGGATTGCCAACCACGATTTTAAAGATTAACTTTAAAAAAGACAAGGCGTAAGATTATGATTTGGGAAACGAGCGAGGACCGGTTTAAACTTATATTTAATATCATCCCCAATCCAGCCATTATTCTGGATCTGGACAATCTGATAGAATCAATAAATGATTCCTGCTTTGAATATTTTCAGAATCAAATTCCTCCAGCCATAGTTTATGGGGAAAAGCTCTCGCTGGAAAGGATTTTTCCCTGGCTGGCAAAGGAATTAGATTATTTCCTTTCTGGTAATTCCCGGGAATACAATTTTGAGAAAGAGATAGAAACCTCTAAGGGGAAAATTATATTTCAGATCAGAATTAAGAAAATCCTTGATCCTTTTGACCAGCATATCAGTACGTTGATCTTGATGAATGATATAACCTCTATAGTAGAAGCAGAAAAAAAGGTGGCTCGGGCTAGGGATTTTTATCTGACTCTCTTTGAAGAGTTTCCGGCGATGATCTGGCGAGCTGGCCTGGACGGTCATTTCAATTATTTTAATCGGGCCTGGTTAGCTTTTACCGGTCGGCCAGCCGAAGAACAGATGGGCTTCGGCTGGGCAGCTGGAGTGCCAGAAACTGACCGGCAGAGATTTCTCAATCTTTACGCTGCTGCTATTAAAGAACAAAAATCATTCGAGATAGAATTTCGACTGAAAAGGTATGATGGCCAGTATCGCTGGGTTTTGTGCGTCGGGCGACCTTTTTCCGGCCTGGACGGAGAATTTGCTGGGTATATTGGCTCGAGCTTTGATATTACTGAAAGGAAAATGCAGGAAGAAGAACTTTCTTACTTGGCGATGCATGATCCTTTAACCGGACTGCCCAACCGGAGGATGCTGGAGGTAATCCTTCCTCGACTCATTGAGCAAACCGAGCTCGGTAAGTTAAGTGCCCTTTTCTTTATTGACCTGGATAACTTTAAGCAGGTTAATGATAACTTCGGTCATAATGTCGGGGATGGAATTTTGATCGAGCTTGGTCGGATTCTAAAAAAACAACTACGAGAAGGTGACTTGTTGGCCAGACTGGGCGGGGATGAGTTTGCTATCCTTCTTGATGGGATAGAGGAGAAAGAAGCCGAAAATATAGCCAGAAGATTATTAGAAAGTGTTTCTCATTTTCAATTCGTTACTCCCGGGCAGGCTTTTAATCTTTTCCTCAGTATTGGAGTGACCATGATTTCTAAGAAAGATGCTCCGGAAGTCATTATTTCCAGGGCAGATACGGCGATGTATCAGGCGAAGGAAAGGGGAGGAAATCAATTCGTTCTGTATAAATAGATAGATAGTAAATTCCCCATTTGAATCTTTCTTCTCTTAAAACCTTTCTTATTTATTTTTTTTAATTTAAATTTTAAAATAAGCTCGAGAGGGTAAAAAGCAGTGCGTGACCCTGGATTGAAAATCAAGATGCTGGCTTTTTTATTGATATTCTTTTCTGGCAGTTTGGTTCTCTGGAGTCATTTCAGGATGATTAGTCCCGGATTAAAAGTGGGTGGAGGAGTTTCTAATATCTTCGGATCAGATACCTTTGACCAGCGCTGGCAGGGCTCAGCAACGGCTGGAGTTTTTCTTGATGTTTTTTTGGCCAGAAGGTTTCATCTTCAGCCGGAAATTTTATGGGTGCAAAAGGGCTCTTTATATGAGGTCGGGCAGGGCCAGCCACTCTATCGGGAAAGATTGTTTCTGGACTACCTGGAGATCCCGGTTCTCTTTAAGGCCCATTTCTTGGATTATCACCGCTTCAGGTTTTATACTTTTGCCGGCCCGGCGGCCGCTATCAATCTTAGAGCCCAGCTCAAAGTCACTTTTGATGGCCTGGAAGAAAGTGTCGGGGTTGAAAATCTCAGGGGAACAGATTTATTGTTATGCGCTGGAATGGGGGCAGAATTTAAAATTAAATCAGGAAGCCTGCTTATAGAGCTCCGGCTGGAAGAAGGACTTAAATCTATTTCCACCGAAATTCAGAGCGAAATTAAAAACCGGGCAATAGTCTGTCTAGCCGGCTATAAATTTTAGACAGCTAATTATTATTTTTCGATAGATTTTTCTATAGCCCCAGGGCGACGCCGATAAAATTCTATCCTAATCCGGTTATTTACTTCTTCTTCAATAACTGCCGTTTCGAATTGGACTTGATTCAAATACTTGAGGTGAGCCCGAAGATAGGCCAGGCCCTGCTCACAGATAAATTCTAACCAGTGACCGACGGCAGTTTCATCCATCACCTCAGGTGTTTCCTCGATATATGTCCTTTCAGTTTTAGCAGTTAAGCGGTTCTCAGTTGAGGATTGCCGTTTGGAATAAATATTCAACCCGTCATTAATTTCGAGAGGAGAAATAAACGGAGACCATCTTCTGGCCCAGCGATCATAACGAGCATAAAAGCGACTGTTGGATTCTCTTATTTTTGGGTCGGAATTCATTTCCTGAATTAAGATCTTTTTCAAATCCACAGCCGCCTGAACATAAGGTTGATAAATATTTAAATTCATCTGGCGCAGGTAAGTGAACCAGCCTTTTGGTATCCAGTAATCCCGGAAAAGGTAAGGAGAGTATCCGGAAAAGAGTTGAACCCATTCGTGGGAGGGGTAGCCATGGAGATTTAAGTAAATATCCGGAACCCATTCTTTACTGAGTTTCTCTCTGACTTTAGCTTCTGGAAGCAGAGCTTTTTTCAGGCCAATTTGGTAACCGATATCAACTCCTAAGGAACTGTATCTTCCGGCATGCAAGCTATGGAAAGGTTCGTTTTGAAATAAATTCAGAGCCAGTTGGGCTCCATCCGGGTTTTCCATTGGTTGAATGATAACCGAAACTTTTTTCAGATATTGTTCGTAGTTTTTGTCAGTGGCCAGAAGCTCAGCCAATTTTAGAGAATAATTGGTAGAAGATACCTCATTAGCGTGCTGACGAGCAGTCAAGTGTAAAACCGGTTTAAAGGTAACCAACCTCGGTCGAGAAACATATTTACCTGACGGCCAATAAATTTCCAGAACAGGAACCGGCCGTCCTTCGAGGGAATTGGTAGCGCGGTATTCTCTGATAGCTGGAAATTGTCCTAAAGCTTCTGATATTTTCAAGCCTTCTTCTGGTCCGATAATATGGTCGGTGGGAACGGGCAGGTGCTTTTGAAGCTCGGCCGAATTGGCGATTATTTCTTCCGGGGAGATGACCTCTATTGATTTTTCAACATTTAAATTCTGGCAATAAATTCTGAGCAGTAGATGGTTAAGATGGGGATAGGAGAAAAACTTAGTATTTAGCTTTTTCTCTCTTTGCTGCTCGAAGATATCGATTAATCTGGCCAGCTTTTCATAATCGGCTTCTTTTTCCATCGGGACATCAATGGCCGCTGATTCCAGGGAATCAGTCATCGAGTTAAAAATGATTTCTGATAATTCCAGATCGCCCGTCTTAATCGGTTCAAATTCCCAGGCTTTGCTGACCGGAGATTGACCAGAAACTTTCCACTGAAGAACCATCCGGGGCTGGCGGGCGGCAAAATCTTCCAGGATTACTTTAATTTTTGGCCCCTGACCTTCAGTGGAAGAATGAATAACTGGCTGAACATTTCCCGGGGCAGAAGATCTGGATGTATCGGTCGGTAAATCCTTTTCTTCCTTTCCAAATCCAGTCAGTCCCCTCAGGAAATCGAGGGTATCGAAGTAAATTTCATCGTGAAGAGCTTCCAGCGAACTAATTATTTCTTGATCCGATCCAGAAAGATAATCAGGTTCACTTAACCAGAGCTCGACCATTAATTTTTTAAAGTATGGTTGCTGGGAAAAGGTTGGTTCATGGTTTGTCTTTTTCATAATGAAATCATAAAGAGGTGAAAGCACTTCATTCTGATAATAATCCCAGAATCTTTCCGGATCAGTTTTTATTAAATTATCAAAGATAACTTTCTGGTCCTGGCTGATGGTCAACCAACCAGTAGTAACGTTAACTGACCCCCATTCCGGGAAAAGTTTCAAAAATGGAATTTCCCTGGTTCTGGGGCTAAAGCCTTCATGAAGGAGGATGTTGTTTTTATCATCGAAGGCCAAAACCTCATAAACCGGATTGTTAACCGGCTTCATTTCCATCTCAATTTTTTCCAGGGGAATCCCCAATTCCCCGGCGATAAATTCATCTACCGGATAAAGCTCCTGAAGCCAGCGATTCGGGTCAGAGTAAAATCTTTTCAATTCGATGGTCGGAGAATCATTAACCGGAGAGAAACGAATTAAAATTTTATGAACCGGCTTATTTTTTAAAGCGGGTATGATTTTTTCGGTTAACCAATAAAATCCCGGTTTGTAGGCTGAAAGAACCTCTACCTCTCCAGTCAGCTTATACTCCTTCAGAATTTCCTCCACTTCTTGTTTTAATTTTAAACGGACGGCCGGAGACTCACTCAAGCCTAAACTGACCTTAACGGGAGCAGCGGTATTAATTCCGTTTAATTTATCGCGGAGCAGGCTGAGGGCTTCTTCGGCCTCCCAGGGAAGAGTGGTTTCGCGGTTAAAGATTATCTGACCTTGATTAAAAGAGCTGACTGTTACCTTAACCTCAGGTGAAAGAAGAGATTTCTTCAGATATTTTTCCAGGTAATCCTCATAATCCTTGTTTTCTTCAGGTAAATAAATATTCAGTTCCAGATTTTCTAATGCCTGGCTTTTTAATTTTTCTATTTCTTCTGAGAGCACCTGCTCAAAATAAGCTTCAGCCGCACCTTTCTCGCCCTCAAGAAATTTTTCCAGATCATCTTTAATCCAGGAAATTTCGGGCTGGCCCTTTTTATAATCAGTTAAGTAAGGGAATTTCAGACTCAGGTATTCCAACGTTTTATCCAGCCCGGCGGGTGAAGGAGAGTAAACAATTAAAGCTTCAGAGGAGCCGAACCCGGGGGCGGTTTTAATTATTCCCTGATAAGGTTCAAGTGGGGGTATCCTTAGCCGGCCGCTTTTTAACAAATCCTCAGTCAAACTGTTCTGGCCGACGAGGATGGGAGCAATTAGAGAAGATTTATTTTCCACTTCTCTGTCCAGGCAAGTAATTGGAAAGCTGCTGCCAGCCGTGTCCAGAACCAACCTGGTAGTCAGTAATGGCAACTGGCTGATTCCTGATTGATTGGGAATAATTACAGTTGTGTCCAGGCCGTCGGGAAGGCCGTCCTGGTTTCTATCAATATAAACACCCTGTTCGGTAAATACTCCGGTCAAATCGAATTTTTTATTTTTTTCTGGCCGGGGAGGCATTTCTTTGAAGGAAGGTGTTAATAACCTTTTGGTCGAGCCGGGCCTTTCTAAGAATACTTTTTCTTCCTGGCGCCCCGAAATAAGATTAAACTCCAACTGGGCGCAGGCCGGGTAGGCCAAAACTTCTGTTCTTAGGCCTTTGGCTCTTTGCCCCGAAAGAATCCTCAGGGCGGCGTAAGCCTTTTCTAAATCACGGCTATCAGTGAAATAAAGTTTAATAGTCAAGGTGGAGATTTCACCATTTTCAAAGTTAAGGCTTTTCAAATTCCCAGGCAATAAATTGACAGGTGGGAATGTATAAAGAATTTTAGAAACAATTGTTTTTTGAAAGCGGATATCTTCCTTAAGAAGAAAATTTTCTATATCTTTTTCCAGGGCTAAAAAGGTAAAACCAGAATTTCTTCCCCAGATTTCCCAGAGATAAGGCCAGCGAAGAAAGTAAGCCCGACCAGTTTTGAGCAAGGTTTCCTCTGATCCCGCTAAGCAGAGCCAGCCCTGAGCTCCCTGGTAAGAAAAAGTAAGAATTAATCCCTGATTTGGTTTTAAGCTGCCTGGGTCAAGTTTTAATTCCTTCAAAATTTTTCGACTGAGATTGAGATTGGTTCCAATAATAACCGGGTTAGGTATCGCCGCCAGGTTTTTAATTTCTGATTCTCGATGAACCAGATCAAAATTCAGACTCAAGCTTTCCAGGTTGATTCTGGCGGCTATTTCTGCAGCCAGAGATGTTTCTATGGGCGAGGGATTGTCCGGGATTATCACGTTAAGCTCAACTTTTTCTGCCCACCCATCTCCATCTTCGTCAATAAGAGTTTTCCCTTGAAAATAGAGCTGGGACAGGCTTACCGTTTGAGAGAATGAGTTGGTCATTGCCAGCCCCCAGAGCATGATAAAAACCGGGAGAAAATAAAATGTTTTTTTGACCATTTCTGCCCTCTTGGTTTTTTCTGGTTTTCCATTTCTTTTATCTATTAATAATAGCATAAATTATTTTTATCTTTTTAGCCCAGTCCTTAAAACAGGAGAATCCGGAAAAATCTTTCTTGTGTTCTTGGATTTTAAAGGTAATAATATTTAAGTTGGGGAATGGAATTTAAGTGAAAGCTGGAAATATAAAACTGAAGATTTTAACCTGAAAAGAAAATGAAAATAAAAGGAGGTTCAATGAAATCCATAAAGTTTGGATTATTAATTTTAATCGGCGGCTTGACCTGGCTTTTAAAGGTCGGAATGGCGACCACGAATCCAAACACCTCTTTTATCTCGCTGACTTCACCTGATGGTCACGTCGAGCTGCGGGTGGATTTAAAAGGACAGATTAGTTATTCCATTTATTATAATTCGAAAGAAATTATCAGCCCGTCTCCGATCTCGATGACCATTAACGATAATGTAATTTTGGGCAAAAGGCCAGTCCTGGAAAATGCTAATCGGAGTAAATTTGACGGCAAAATTTATCCGGTGGTTAAAGAAAAAAGGGCTGTGGTGATTGATAATTATAACCAGCTTGACCTTAAATTCCGCGGGAATTTTGGCTTAATTTTTAGAGTTTATAATGATGGGGTAGCTTACCGATTTTATACTGGTTATCGGCTGCCGATAAAAGTTAAAGCCGAAGAAGCTACCTTTAATTTTCCTGAAAATTATCCGGTTTATATCGGCCTGGTCAAAGGTTTCCACACCTCTTTTGAGAGTAATTATTCTTATTTGCCCTTAAAAGATATTGGAGCAGAAAGGTTTGGCTTTGCCCCGGTGGTGGTAGATATTCCCGGAGGTCCCAAGGTTGCTATCACCGAGGTTGAAGTCGATGATTATCCAGGAATGTTTATTACAGGAAATAAGGCCGGACTTCCTGGGTTGGTCGGTAAGTTTGCTCCCTTTCCCTTAGAAGAAGCTCTGAGGGAAAAAAGCGATCGAGAGCTGGAAGTTACCAAAGAAGCTGATTATATTGCTGAAACTCGAGGGGATAGAACTTACCCCTGGCGATTAATTGTCTTGACTGAAAATGAGGCTGGATTGATAGATACTGACATTGTCTACCGATTAGCCCGTCCTGTCGAACTTAAGGATACCTCCTGGATAAAACCAGGAAAGGTGGCCTGGGACTGGTGGAATGACCGTAATATCTACGGGGTTAACTTTAAATCAGGTATTAACACTGAAACCTACAAATACTATATTGATTTTGCTTCTGCTTATGGGATTGAATATATCATTTTGGATGAAGGTTGGTCGGACCCAACTGATTTGTTTAAAGTAAAGCCTGAAATCGACCTCCAGGAGTTAGTAAATTATGGCCGGTCAAAGAATGTGGGTCTTATCCTCTGGTGTGTCTGGCTAACTCTGGACAGGCAAATGGATAAGGCCATGGATTATTTTCAGAAGCTGGGCATAAAAGGCCTAAAAGTTGATTTCATGGATCGAGATGATCAAAAAATGGTTAATTTTTACCGCCGCTGTGCTTCAGCCGCGGCTAAAAGACACCTGGTTATTGATTTCCACGGGGCTCATAAACCGGTAGGCTTGAGAAGGGCATTTCCCAACATTCTGACTAACGAAGGAGTAATGGGGCTGGAATATAGCAAATGGACCAATCAGGTGACCCCCGAGCATGATTTATTGATTCCTTTTATCAGGATGTTAGCCGGCCCGATGGATTTTACTCCGGGAGCCATGCGCAACGCCCAGGAAAAGCAATTTCGTCCGATATATGATGTCCCTATGAGCCAGGGAACCCGCTGTCACCAGTTAGGCATGTATGTGGTTTATGAATCTCCCCTGCAGATGCTTTGTGATTCTCCCTCTGCCTATTTAAAAGAACCAGAGATAATGGATTTTCTGTCGAAGGTCCCGACCGTCTGGGACGAGACCAGAGTCTTAAAAGCCAAAATGGGGGACCACGTGGTAGTAGTCAGAAGAAATGGGACAAATTGGTATTTAGGGGCTATGAACAACTGGACAGCCAAGGAATTAGAGATAAGCCTTGATTTTCTGGATAGCGGTTATGATTGGACTGCGGAAATTTGGCAGGATGGCGTGAATGCTGACCGTTTTGCCAGCGATTTTGTCAAGTTGGTTAAAAAGGTAGCTTCGGGAGAGAAAATTAAATTGAGCCTGGCTCCAGGTGGTGGAGCAGTTATCAGGTTTTCTCCTTCCAGGTAACTGAGGGTAAAATATTCATTTAAGAATTTTTAGTTTATTTTTAATGTTATCGTAAATCAAGCAGGCAGCAAATAGCTGTTCAGGAGTAAGTCAGAACGTGAACCTGGAGTTGGTCCGGGCAATAACGGCCTTCTTGTTGAAAGCTGGCGTTTCTTGACAAAGGCCGTCTATTCCGCTAAATTATAGAGCAAGGGAACGCAATATATAGTATTCCAATAAAAAGGTAGATTAAATAGAGGTTATATTTTGAGTAATTTAAATTAAATCTTCCTAGGTCTCCTCGCACTTCGGCGAATAATAATAAGAATAAACTAATTAAGTGAAAGAAATGAAAGCTTTGAAATATTTTATAGCTGCATTTTTAGCTTTATTTTTTATTGCTGGCAAGCCTTCTGAATTTGGTCGGGAAGCTAACTTTTTTCAGGGGTTTATGATTCCTAAACCAGTTATTAAAATTGGCTTAATTACTAAGCTCAAACAGGCTTCGATTACAGCTTCTTCTGGAATGAAGATCTACCAAGTTGGTCGGGAATATCAAATTTTATCCGATGAAGCTGATGAAGCGGTAATCAGAGTTGATAAGGAAAAATTATCGGAAAAGTTCATCCTGCTATTAACCCAGACTAAAGACCGGCAAGAGGCGGAGATGCTGGCGGCAGAAGTTAGCCAGAAAGTTTTGGGACCGATAGAAATAGAAGAAAAAAATGAAGGTGGAGAATCAGTATACTATGTGAAATATGGGGAGTTTTTAACCAGAGGGCAAGCTCTTGAAGCTATTCATCAATTGGAAAAACTCGGCAACCGGGACGTCTGGATTATAAAGGAAGATATTAGTTTGCCCGAAGCGGGTCAGGTGTGGCTTCAGATTAATCACCGCTTACTTTCCATAAATAAAGAAGCGGATTTATATTTTATCCCTTCTAATGCCCAGAGCTTCTTGAGCCTTAACGGCAAGAGTTATCGAGGGATTTTTGTGCTTAAAAATACCACTCGAGGTTTATCGCTAATCAATATTTTAAATATTGAAGATTATTTAAAAGGAGTAGTGCCGCTGGAACTTTCTCCAGTTACTTTTAATGCTGTAGAAGCCTTAAAAGCCCAGGCCGTGGCCGCCAGGACCTATGCTTTAAAGAATCTCGGGAAGAATGATTACCTGGGCTTTGACCTGACCGATACCCAGAGTTCTCAAGTTTATGGGGGACTCTCGGTTGAGGATCCCCTAAGCAATCTGGCGGTAGATCAAACCGCCGGGGAAGTAATTTTGTATAAAGGAAAACTAATTGATGCTCTCTATACCAGTACCTGTGGCGGAATGACTGAAGATGCCGAAAATGTATTTTCTGGCGAATCTGTTCCTTATTTAAAAAGCACTGTCTGCACTTGTGATAAACAACCGGATTGGCTCCTGGAAACCTCAAGGATTTACCCGGCTTTCTGGGTAAAAAACAGAGACGTCCTGACAGAGGTTATGCCCTTGCTGGCCACTGGGGTGATTGAAAATGAATTTCTGAAACAGGACTTGAATGAGCCGATTTCTGGTGAGGAAATAGTTAATATCTTGCCAAAAATATCGCAGATAAAAAAACTAAATCAAACCAACTGGGATTTAGAAAGCTTTAAAAATTTGAAAACTATAGACTTCATTACCCTGAGCCGGATTTTGATCGGGTTTAATGGCTGGCAGGATAAAGCCGAGCATTTTATGCTGGAGAGCGAGGTTAAGTTCTTGCTTCATGATTCCCCCAATTATAATGAATTGAAAGGAAAAGATTTAAGAGCTCTGGGGTATCTCCTGCAATCAGGTGTTTTCCCAGACTTTCTCCGGGTAGAAAATTTAAAAAGAGCTGTCAACCGGGCTGAATTTATTTATATATTAAAAAGGTCATGGAGCTGGACAGACGACCTTTTTCATCAAGGTATTTTTGTCGCTAAAAAGGACAATTATATTGAAGTTATGGAGGAGAGAGAACGGAGACTCTTATATTTTCCGGAAGATGCTTATTTAGAAAGGAAAATAGAAGAAGGCCTTTTCCCGGCCAGAAAATTAAATTTGCTGGGCGGAGAAAAAATAAGCTGGGTGGAAAATGAAGGGAAGGTTCAGCTTCTTCAGGTCATTTTCCCGGCCAATACCGATGTCCTGGACCGGAATTCCCGCTACAACCGCTGGACCATAAGATTATCCAGAGAAGACCTGGAGAAAAATATCCGTAAATATTATCCCAGAATTGGCCAACTCCTGGATTTAAAAATAATTCGTCGAGGTAAATCTGGACGAGTAGCCGAAATGCAGATCATTGGAGATAAAAGTATCATCGGCCTCAAAGGACTAAAAATTAGGTCGGTTTTAAATTTGAAAGATACTCTTTTTTATATCGATCGGGAATATGATGCCGACCAGCATTTAACTCACTTTATTTTTACCGGCCGGGGCTGGGGACATGGAGTGGGGTTGTGTCAGGTTGGAGCTTATGGAATGGCCATGGCTGGGGCCGATTATAAAAAAATACTCCAGCATTATTATCATAATGTTAAGATTGAAAAAATCTTTTGAGCTTCAGCTTCAAATCTAATATTATTATCTGTTATGACTAATTTAAAAAAGGTTTAAAGAAGATGAGTTATCTTCAGGCGATAGTTCTTGGCTGCTTGCAGGGATTGGGAGAATTTCTCCCTATTTCCAGCTCGGCCCATCTGGTTATTGCTCCTTTTTTCCTTGGCTGGCATTATCAGGGATTGCAGTATGATGTCATGCTTCATTTGGGTACCCTGGTGGCGGTGGTGGCTTTTTTCTGGAAGGATTGGATAAAAATAATCACAGCCGGATTTAGCCATCCCCGGCGGCCGGATGGGAGATTACTCTGGTATATCGTCCTGGCCACCATCCCTGGGGCTCTGGCTGGGTTTTTATTGGAGAAAAAGGCGGAAACGATTTTTCGCCAGCCGTGGGTTATCGCCCTGAGCCTGGTTTTCTTTTCGCTGATTATTTTCTTGGCCGACCGACTGGCCAGAAATCAAAAGGAACTAAATTCTTTAACCTCGACCGAAGCTCTGTTAATTGGACTGGCCCAGAGCCTGGCAATCATCCCGGGGGCTTCTCGCTCAGGTATGACCATCATGGCTGCTCTTTTCCTTGGCTATAAGCGTCAAAATGCCGCCAGATTTTCCTTCCTTCTGGCGACGCCATTAATTATTGGAGCGGCTCTTCTTGAAATGCGGAAGATAACTTTCCTTCAAATTAATGGACCTTTTTTGGTTGGCTTTCTAACTTCGGCGGCCGTAGGTTTTATTTCCATAAAATTTCTGCTGTCTTTTCTCAAGAATAAAAATTTAATTCCTTTTGTGGCTTACCGACTGCTTTTGGGTGCTGCCATTCTGCTTAAGTACATTATCTGAACATATTAAAGCTGAGCTTGAGTTGACTTGAGCGCCTGACTTCTCTACAATACAGGCTCAATTCCGTTGATATTTGGGAGGAAAACTTGAAAACTCAAGCCCTGGATTCAAAACAAAAAGAGGCCAGAGAATATCAAACCGAATGGTCTGGAATTTTTTTTAAAGTCCGAAAAGTACTTTATCAGAAGCGATCTGCCTTTCAGAAGATCGAAATTATAGAGAATGACTTCTTTGGCCGGGTGCTATTTCTTGATGGCCTGGTTCAAACGACGGAAAAAGATGAGTTCTTTTACCATGAAATGCTGGTTCATCCGGCCCTGGCCTGCCATCCTCATCCTGATAACGTGTTGATCATTGGCGGGGGAGATGGAGGCGCCCTGCGAGAGGTCCTTAAGCATCCGGTGAAAAAAGCCTGGCTGGTGGAAATTGATGAGCAGGTGATTAAAGCCTGTGAAAAATATTTCCCCTGGCTGGATAAGAGCCTTTCAGACCCCCGAGCCGAACTGGCGATTGCTGACGGTTTTGAATTTATTCAGAGAACAACTGAGAAATTTGACGTAGTTATTGTTGATTCTTCTGATCCGGTTGGGCCTTCGGCTATCCTTCATGCTAAGGATTTTTACCAGAAGTTAAAAAAGATCTTAAAGCCGGATGGGATAATTGCTGCCCAGGCTGGCTCTCAGCTTCTTCATCTTAAAGAGCAGGCCCAAAAAGCCAGATATCTGAAAAAAATGTTTCACTGCGCCCGGTTTTATTTTGGTCCAGTGCCTACCTATCCAGTGGGTACCTGGTGTTACCATTTTCTTTCAGATAAAATTGATCCTCTGCGGGTAAAGAAATTAAGATTGGTCCCGGGTCTTAAATATTATAATCAGGGCATTCATTACGCTTCTTTCATCGAACCAGCCTTTTTTGAACAAGCCACAAAGGGAAGCCGATAAAAAGATTAGCTGAGTGCTTTTTGGCTATTTTTATTTCCAGGTTAGAGGTGTCCTTAGCGACTATTATTTATTAGTGAGTTCATCCAGCCGCGTATTGACCAGCCGAAAATCAGCTCTTTTTTGCTCGACAGCCTATTTTTGGTGCGGGGCCAGGGCTAAAATTTTTTGGATTAATTTCTCATCTTTGGGAAACTGTCCAACTTGGGGCAGCCGGGGAAGAAGGATGGCCCAGTTAGGATCAAGAGCAAAAACTTTTTTAAATAAGGGGAGGCTTTCTTCCACCCGGCCAATGGAAGCCATAGTCACCGCCGGCCAGAAAATCATTTCCGGATTATCTGGATAAAGTTCCATAGCCCGAGTGTATTCAGTTAAGGCGGCTGGCA
>PNJE01000049.1 GCA_002877915.1 Candidatus Aminicenantota bacterium | reverse complement strand
CTTTGC
This sequence comes from Candidatus Aminicenantota bacterium, assembly GCA_002877915.1. Classification (GTDB taxonomy): domain Bacteria; phylum Acidobacteriota; class Aminicenantia; order Aminicenantales; family Saccharicenantaceae; genus Saccharicenans. The sequence goes on along the minus strand of PNJE01000049.1, from coordinate 17,903 downwards.
CCATTTGGTTTTTTCCAGGAATTAGTTTATAAGCTCCCGACACCCAAGTTCCAGATTCCTAAGTTTTTAACTTATTTTCGCTACTTAGTACTTCTTATCCTGGTCATTTTGCTTCCGATTTTAGTAATTGATTCCTTAGGATTTGGGGAGCCTTGGTTTTGTAAATGGCTTTGCCCCGCCGGGACGCTCGAAGCTGGAGTGTTGTTATCCTTACTAAATCGAGGTATTCGTTCTCAACTTGGTTTCCTTTTTGCTTGGAAAACAGGTCTTCTCATTTTATTTTTATTATGGATGGTTTTTTCAGAGCGTCCTTTCTGCCGGACTACCTGCCCCTTAGGGACTATTTTTGGTTTTTTCAATCGGGTATCTGCCTTCAAAATGAGGGTTGACCATAAGGCTTGCCTCCTCTGTGATGCCTGTCAGCGGGTGTGCCCGGTAAACATCAAAATATATGAAAATCCGGATAGTTCCCAATGCCTCCGGTGCTTAAAATGTGAAGCTGCCTGCCCAGTTTCCTGTATTTCTCATAGTTTCAAGCTGAGTGAGGAGAATAATCGGCAGCCTCAGGCTGAAGTTAAGGCTGACCGAATAGCCTAAAAAGCTTCTCCAGCTCTTAAGTATATTCCGGTCGTATGAGGACCAAAGGCAAAATCAATTCTAATATTAGCTTTTTCTTTAGGAATTACTTTGAATCTTAAGCCAAAGCCGGCCGCATACCTAAGGGTATCCCAGGTAAAATGGTCCAGGCGATCAGCTATGTTCCCAAGGGCACCAAATACCACGGCACTGAATCTCTTCCAGACCGGAAAACGGTATTCAGCTTGAAAAGCCAATAGATCTTTATCTCGGTAACGCCCGGAATAATAGCCCCGCAGAATGGTGTCTCCTCCGAGGGTCGAAAGCCGATAAAAAGGAACATAACCAGAATTAAAGGCAAAAGTCGCTTGAAGAGCCAGTATCTGGCCGTCAGCAATTGGCAGGTAATCTCTTAAATCAAAATTGCAATTAAAAAAATTAAAATTGCTCCCGAAAACCTTATTGTTCCAGAATAAGTAAGTTTGAAGGTAATAACCCTCGGTGGGATAAAAAATGTTATCACGATCATCGTAAGTAATAATCAGACCGGGTCCGGAAAGGAAACCTCCTTCGCTACCAGGAACTAAGTGCTGGTCCAGGAGTTTACCAGGTTCTTTTTCCAGAATACGATAATCTTCCAGATGATATCTTATTCCGAGATAAACTGGGATTTTTGTAAAAATCTTCTGTTGATAGCCGAACTCTAAAAAATAACTTTGTGGGGTATAATTTTCCTTAGTAGAATCGCTGGTATTAGCCCCGACACCCCAGAAATTGGTGGGAAAATGTTGAACTAAAAAATTTCCTGTCAGCAGGATGGAATTATTTTTCAGGTAGATTTCTGGCTTTAATTGAAGAATATATTGCTTCATCTGGGTATATATCCCGGCTAAGTAAAGAGTGCTTGGCCGAGCCTTTTTAAAAAAAAGTCCGAAGCGGTAAGTAAAAATTCCGCCAACTCCAAAAGCGATCTTAGTTTCTGGAGTGTAATAGACTATGGGAAGAAGTGTTATCCCAACTTTATTTTTCTCGTTTTCTTCTGTTATTTTTGCCTGGGCAATCTGGCCGTTATCTTTAGCTGTACCTTTATCTTCAGCCCAAAGAAAATTTGATGGGGAGATTAATATTATTAAAACCAATAGAAAAAGCAGGCTTCTATATCGACTAAGTTTATTGTTTTCTTTATCTAACATCAACTTCAACATAACCGTTTATGTTAATTATAATTTGCTTGGCTGTCAAGATTATAAGCTAAAATTAGGCTTCCCGATGATCGCTTTCCCCAGAGTCCGCTAAAGCTTTATAAGCATGTATTTTACCATTTTGGCTTACAAATTATAGCTAAAATATTTTAAGAACAATCTTTAGCTTGACAGCTATTCTGGAAAAAAGTATTTTCGTTCTTGAAAAAACAAAAGTTTAAATAAAAGCGGACAGGCTTGATTTTCTCTGCTTAAAAATTCTAAGCTTTAGATTTAATTTCTAATTGGAGGACAAAATGCCCCCGAGAGATAAAAATAGTTGTCCGGGTTGCCGCCGGCCATCAGGAATTGACCGTCGTAAGTTTATTTCTTATTGCTCCAAAGGGGCGGCCCTGGCAGCGGGTTCTTTTTTATTAAAGCCTGGATTAGGAGCGGCGGAGAAATTTGCTTTGGTTGATTTTACTTCCAGGTCAGTAAAAAAGCAGGTTAAAGTTCGTTTGCTTTTCGCTCTTCATCGACTGGTTCAAAACCAGCCTGATTGGCCCAATGTCGGATTCGATTTTTCCATGGTCATTAAAAAATACACTGAAACCTTAATTAAAAGACTACCCTCCTTTGATTTCCTGACTGCTACTTCGAGTGGCCCGGAAGAAACCAGAAGAATTATTGCTAAGGATTTAGAAAATGGAGTGGATGGATATGTGGTATTTCAACTAAATTGCTGGAACCAGGTAATCCAACCGGTAGTAGAAACCGGCCGACCAGTAATTTACGTCGATTTTCAATTTGGAGGTAGTGGCGGTTTTCTGGTTTATACGGCTAATTATTTAAGGAAGCAACAACCCAATCTGGGTTTTATAGCTTCCTCTGATTTTGAACAAGTGATTGCTGCCGTCCAGGCACTGGAAGAAATTAAAAGGTTAGATCATCAGGTTAATTTTTCCGAGCTGATAAAGAAAATTCGGATGGCTCGAACTCCCAGCCCTAATTATCTTAAATGTTATCCTGATTATCTTAATCTTCTTTCTGCTGAAGAAACAATTTATCGGCTGAAAAATTCTCCCATTCTTCTTTTCCGCGATGCTCGAGGGGGTGAAAATTTCAGCCTGATGGGGGTTCCCGTCTTGAACCTGCCTTTTTCTGAATTAAACCGAGCCTGGCAGGAAGCTGATCGGGGAGAAGCCAGAGAAATTGCTGAAACCTGGTGGAATCGGGCTTCTTTAATCCAGGGAGTTAAATTCTCTGAGGTGGAAAATTCAGCCGCTATGTACCTTGGGATGAAGGCTCTTCTAAAAAAATATGACGCCCGAGCCATAACCATTAACTGCTTGGGCGGCTTTTACGGAGGTCATCTCCAGGCTTATCCTTGCCTGGGCTTTCATGAGTTGAACAATCAAGGGCTGGTTGGTGCCTGTGAGGCCGACCTCCGATCAACAGCTACGATGCTGTCCTTTGGCCTCATGACTCAGGGACGGCCAGGATATATATCGGACCCGGTTATAGACACTTCCCGGCGGCAGATCATCTATGCCCACTGTGTAGCTTCCAACAGGGTCTTTGGGCCCCACGGACCCGATAACCCTATAGAAATCTTGACTCATTCCGAAGACCGTCAAGGAGCTTCGGTCCGATCAATTTTACCGTCAGGTTACCTAACCACCAGTTTACAAATTGATCCCCAAAAAGAAGAAATTCTGCTCCATCAGGCCAAAGCAGTTGGAAATTCATCCGATGATAGAGCCTGCCGAACAAAATTGGTGGCTGAGCCAATTGGGGATATTGAAAAACTGTTCAGGGAATGGGACGAGTGGGGCTGGCATCGAGTGACTTTTTATGGCGACCTTAAAAAACCAGCTTACGAATTGGCCGAGTCCTTCGGCTGGAAAGTAAAAGAAGAGGCCTGAAGTGATCAGGAAATTATCTGGCCAAGGCGGGTCGAGAAATTCAGTTTTAGTTTGGCGATATTTAACTTAATAATTACAGAATGTGTTTTTAATAACTGATTTTAAAATCATTATAATATTATAATGATTACAATATAATTTTTATTTGGCGAGCATTGTTGTTTAAAAGCTAAAAATTTATCGAATAAAAAAATCAACTGGAAAATGCGGGTTTAGATTATTAAAAACCTGGTATTATTTTTTCTATTATTTTTATAATACCAGATAGAAAAAGTTTTCAAGAGTTAGGAGGACCCAAATGGAAAAACCTACCCTTGAAAGGCTGAACGAAAAAATTCTTAGATTTCCCCGGGTGCCTTTAGTCCCATGGACGACGCCCCTGCAATCATTATCATCACTCAGCCGAGAATTGAATGGCCCTAAAATCCTGGTTAAAAGAGATGATCTGACAGGACTTGCCTTCGGTGGGAATAAAACCCGTAAATTGGAATTCATTATCGCTGACGCCCTGGAAAAAAAGGCTGATACCATAATCACCTGGGCCAGCCTTCAGTCCAACTGGTGTTTACAATTAGCCGCCGCTGCCCGGAAGCACGGGCTTAAGCCAATTTTAGTCCTTTTTCGGACGTACGATCTGCCGTTTTCTTACCAGGGGAATCTACTGCTTGACTTTTTGCTTGAAGCTGATATCAGAATTGAGGAAACTGAAGAAAAAGGGAAATCGGTTGACCAGAAAAAAGCCTTTAGCCGGCTGGAAAAAATAGCCGAAGATGAAAAAAAGAATGGAAGGAAGCCGTATGTAGTTTCAGTCGGTGGGTCAACTACTGGCGGGGATATGGAAAAACCCCTCGGAGCTTTAGCTTATTTAAGAGCCATAGTGGAAATTGAGAGCCAGCTTTTAGCTCTAAACCAAAAAGTAGATCACCTGATTATTGCTTCTGGTTCTGGAGCTACTCAGGCGGGGCTGTTAGTTGGAGCTAAGGCCCTGGGGCTTGAGACGCGGGTTATTGGTATCTGCGTTTCAGATAAGAAAGAAGAATTTTCAAGCCAGGTAAAAAATATTGCTCTGGAACTGAAAGAAATGCTGGAGTTGAACATTGATTTAGAAGACCGAGACATTATTCTGTTTGATGAATATCTGGATGAAGGTTATGGAGTGGTAAATGCAAAAGTAGCCCGGATAATTAGACAAGTTTTTGAGAAAGAAGGTCTGGTTCTCGATCCAGTATATACTTCAAAAGCGGTTATTGGCCTGGTCGATTTGATTAAAAAAGGCTATTTTACCCCTGAAGAACAGGTTTTATTTATTCATACCGGCGGAACACCGGCCCTTTTCGCCTATAATTCCAGGCTGGTTGAACTACTTCAGAAATAATCATGATATGGCCACAGCGTAAAATTATCTTTTCTATTTAGCCAAAAAACCGATTGTCTCTAATGTTGGGAAGATATAAAATTAATTTCATTATAGAAGCAAAATAATAGTATGAAACCGAAAATGTCAGATAAAAACATAATTTTTATGCGAGAGGCCATTGTTCAGGCCAGGAAAGCCCAGGAAAGAGGGGAGGTTCCAGTTGGGGCAGTAGTGGTAAAAGGAGATGAAATTATCGCTCGTGGTTACAACCGACCACTATCATTTAATGATCCGACCGCCCACGCTGAAATTGTGGCCATAAGGCGAGCCGCAAGAAAATTAAAAAACTATCGCCTGACCGGTCTGACACTCTATGTAACTGTCGAGCCCTGCCCGATGTGCCTTGGAGCTATTATTCAAAGCAGAATAAAAAGATTGGTTTATGGAACTTCAGACCCTAAGGGCGGGGCAGTAGTTTCAAAGCTTAGATTTGATTTAAACAAGGCCAATCATCGCCTGGAGGTCATTTCTGGAGTTTGCCAGGCAGAATGCCGACAACTTTTAACTGATTTTTTTAAGAAAAAAAGAATTAATAAAAAGGATAAAAATGGTCAGGCAGTTGAAAAGCCAAAAGATATACAGTAAATTACGGGAAAGCGGAGAGGTGGCCGAGCGGTTGAAGGCGACGGTCTCGAAAACCGTTATTCCGGATGAAACCGGAATCGCGGGTTCGAATCCCGCCCTCTCCGCCATTTCTAATAACATTGGGCCGAGGATAACATGGAAAAAATAAATATAATTCTTGTAGGCTTTGGTCGGGTGGGCCAAGCTTTCTTTAATCTCCTTAGAGAAAAATATGACTACTGCCGAGCACGTTATGGTCTTGAGCTGGAGCTAAGGGGTATAGTGAGAAATAAAGGCTCCATTCTGCTTTCCAGCACTCAGCGGGTGATGACCCCGGCCTATTTTCTGACTGAAGATCTCGATACCTTGGCTGACTGGATTCCTTCTATTACCCTTTCTGATTTTTTAGAAGAATTTGGCTCCGGAATAGTAGTAGATTGTACCCCGAGCAATCTGGAAAATGGGGAGCCGGGTTTCACCATAATGAAAGCCGCCCTAGAAAAAGGATGGCACGTAGTTACGGCCAGCAAAGGAGCTCTGGTATTAAGACCTGGCGAGCTGCAGAACCTGTCTAAAGAAAAAAATGTACTGATAAAAGCAAGCGGAGCTACCGCGGCGGCTTTACCCACTCTGGATGTTGGACTTAATTCTCTGGCCGGAGCCACAATTCAGGCTATTGAAGGTCTTCTTAATGGGACTTGTAACTATATTTTAACCAGAATGAATGAGGGGTTATCTTATGACCAGGCTTTAGAAGAGGCCCAGGAAAAAGGGATAGCTGAACGTGACCCTTCTCTCGATGTTGGTGGCTGGGATACAGCCGCTAAAATGATTCTTATTGCCAACCAGGTATTAGGGACAGAAATCAGGCTAAGCGAGGCAATAGTTAGGGGAATAGTGGGAATTACTCCAGAAATTATAGAAAAAACTAGGCGCCTGGATAAGGTGTTGAAATTAATAGGAAAATGTGACCGAGAATCTTATGATGCTCCCTGGAAGGTTGAGGTCGGCCTAGCCCTCCTTGACCGAGAACATCCGCTGGCGGGAATCAATGAGGCCAACAAAGGAATAATTTTTTATACTGATACCATGGGCTGGGTGGCCGTTTCTGGCGGAAAATCTGATCCGAGAGGAGCAGCAGCCGCCTTACTAAAAGATATAATTTCTATTTACTGGCGGGCCTGATTTCTCAATCAATAAGAGTTAAATTGATTTCAGCTCTCAATTTTGATAATCTTAAAAAGTATCATTTCGGGTGGAGAGGTGTCCGAGTGGTTTAAGGAGCACGCTTGGAAAGCGTGTGTAGGCCCAAAAGGCGTACCGCGGGTTCGAATCCCGCCCTCTCCGCCATAAATTTTTTTGAGGGAGTTTTTCATGGAAACAAAAGATTATATTGTCCTCGAAGACCTTTATGGAGCCCATAATTATCACCCCCTTGATGTTGTTATAACCAAGGCTAAGGGGGTCTGGATGTGGGATGTCGAAGGGAAAAAATATCTTGATTTTCTGAGTGCCTATTCAGCAGTTAATCAAGGTCATTGTCATCCCAGAGTGGTAAAAGCCCTCCAAAAACAAGCTAAAAGGCTTACTTTAACATCCAGGGCTTTTCGCAACGATCAATGGCCGCTTCTGGCGAAGGAATTGTGCGATCTGACTGGGTTTAATATGGTTTTGCCGATGAACTCGGGAGCGGAAGCGGTGGAAACAGCGATCAAAGTCGCCAGAAAATGGGCTTATCAAAAAAAAGGAATACCTCAGGACCAGGCAGAAATTATCGCCTGTGCTAACAATTTTCATGGCCGCACGGTAACAATAATAAGTTTTTCTACCGAACCTTTATACCGTCAGGATTTCGGACCTTTTACCCCTGGATTTAAGATAATTCCTTTTGGGGATGCTGGGGCTCTGGAAGCGGCTATCACCCCGAATACGGCTGCTTTTTTGGTGGAGCCCATTCAGGCGGAGGCCGGAATCCTGATTCCGCCTGAGGGCTTTTTAAAAAAGGCCAAGGAAATCTGTGAAAAAAATAACGTTTTGTTTATCGCTGACGAAATTCAGACTGGTCTTGGGCGGGTCGGAAAATTATTTGCCTGCGATTACGAAGGGATTAAACCTGATATGATGGTAATCGGCAAATCGCTTGGTGGCGGAGGTTATGCTATTTCGGCTGTCCTTTCTTCCCAGGAAATTTTAGGTGTGCTTAAGCCCGGAGAACATGGCTCGACTTTTGGTGGTAATCCTTTAGCCTGTGCTGTAGCCCGAGAGGCGTTAAGAATAATACAAGAAGAACATTTAGTCGAAAATGCAGCTGAAAAAGGTGCTTATTTTATACAAAAGCTGAAAAGTATCAAAAGCCGTCATATTAAGGAGGTCCGAGGACAGGGATTGTTAATCGGGGTTGAGCTCTGGCCACAGGCAGGAGGAGCCCGTCGTTTTTGCGAGGAATTAATGAAGGAAGGCCTGCTTTGTAAGGAAACGCATGATAACGTAATCAGATTTGCTCCTCCTTTGATTATAAGCCAGAGGGAACTTGATTGGGCTTTCAAAAGAATAAAAAAGGTTTTTAAAAGATTAGAAAAAAGCTAAAATTGGAAACAGTTAGATGTCCTCAAATGGGGACATCTTTTAGATTAAGCTAAAAAAAAAATAAGGTTAAGATATAAATATTTAGTTGACACCATTTTTGCGATTTGAGGGTGGAGGGAAAAATGAAGAGAATAATATTAGTCTTAAGCTTGATATTTCTTACCGCCGGCTGTTTAGTTTATCTTCCTTATAACCAGAATCAGGGACAGGCTCCGGGCGCGGCTACTTATGAGACACCCCAGGCCTATGGCGAGGTTACCATGAGTTATATTTATGGCTATCTCGGCCAGTTTGGCTTCTGGGTTGAATATCAGCCTTATGGTTATGTATGGGTTCCGAGCTCCGTTCCCATATACTGGCGACCTTACACCAATGGACGCTGGATATGGACTGATTATGGCTGGACTTGGTATTCTTATTTTGAATGGGGGTGGCTGCCTTTTCATTACGGCCGCTGGAGCTGGAACAGAGATTTGGGTTGGTTCTGGGTTCCTGACGTAGTCTGGGCTCCAGCCTGGGTCGCCTGGAGAATAGGTGATTTTTACCTCGGATGGGCTCCTCTTCCTCCCGGAGTGGAATTCAGCTTTGATTTTGGCCTCAGATGGCCAGTTCGGGGCCTTCCGGACAGTTACTGGATATTTATAGAGGCCAGAAGGTTTCAGGAAAATAATTTAAGCTATTGGATTCTCCCGCCTGAAAGGAACCTGACTATAATAAATTTTACCAGTCTCAGGGATAAATTCACTATCAGAAATCGCCGGACGATTATTGATGATGCCATTCGACCCGAAGAAATAGAAAGAATAGGCCGCATTCCTATAACTATGGTAAAGCTGAAAGAGGTCAAGCAGCCAACAGAAACTGGGGTAGGAATAGATAATCTTAGAATTTATCGGCCAGAAATTGCTCGAGATAAAACGACTCCTAAAAATATATTAAACCGAGATGAATTGGAACAGAAACTCAAACCACTAAGGGAAGCAGAAAAGCCGGAAAATTTAGAGGAAATTCATTCAAGGCAGAAAACCCTTTTGGAAAATACCCAAAAAATGGAGATTGAAAATCTTAAAAAGCAGGTCCAGGAACAAGTGAAAGCCTCTCCCCCTGAAGAAAGGCAAAAAAAGCTGAGCGAACTCCAAGCGAAAATTGAGGAACTTAAGAAAAAACACGACCTTGAAAAACGGCAGTTGGTAAAAAGACAATCAGAAGAAAAGCAACAGGTGAAAAGAGGTCAGCTTAAAAAAAAGTCTGACTCTGGATATTAATTAATATTAATTTTATTTAATTAAAAGAAAATCTTTTTTTTCTTTAATATTAAAAATGGAGATAGCTGTAACTGCTCCAAGAATGAGCAACCCTCCGCTTAGGGTCCTTAAATCAGGTCTTTCCTTGAGCAAAACATAGCCAAAAATTACCCCATAGACCGGTTCCAGGGCGCTAATCAGGCTTGAAGTCTGGGCTTCGAGATACTTCAGTCCTTTGATGAAAAGGGTATGGGCGCCCGCAGTGCAAATAGACCCCAGAGCTATTAACCAGAGCAGATTTTTTAAGTTTAATTCCAGCGAAATTTTCGACCACAAAAATAAAGGGAAAAGCCAGATAGCGGCGGCAGTTTGCTGATAAAAAGCCACCAGCAGGCTTGAATATTTTTGGGATAGCTTTCTGTTTATGATGGTCAAAAAGGAAAAGGATAATCCGGCCAGCACTCCCCAGATAATCGCCAAAAAGAAGCGGTTAGTTATCTTGAATTCTGGAACCATCAAAAAGACACCCAGGAAGCAAAAAATAGCCAATATTAAATTGACTTTTTTAAAGGCTGATTTTAAGAGCAGCGGTTCCAGGAAAACGGTAAAAATCGGGAAAGTAGAATAAGATAATAAGCCAATAGCGACAGTTGATAACTTAATCGACCAAAAAAAGGCAGACCAATGAAAAGCCAGCAAACAACCCGAAATTATTAACCAGAGTAAATCTCGAGAGGCAAAAATAAAAAGCTTTTCTTTCTGCCATCTGATGATTATAAAAAGGGTCAAGCTGGCCAGTATCAATCGGAGCCAAGTCAGCTGCAGGGGAGAATAAGCTAATATTTTGCCTATTACCCCAGGAAATCCAAATAAAAATACTGCCAAATGAACATAAGATAAACTTTTTTGATGGTCATTCATTGATTCTTATTTTATGCCCGGAGCAGGAAAATTTCACTTAAAAATTATCATCTCGTCTACTTAGAAGGTTTAAAATTCAGTCTTAATATGATAATATAAATTTTAAACTACCCTTTGAGAAAAAAGATGCCTGAAATACCAGAAGAAAAAAACAAATCAGATTACCTGGTTTTAGCCAGAAAGTATCGCCCAAAAAAATTCAGTGAGGTTGTTGGTCAGCCAGCGGTCGTTCGGACGCTGCAGAATGCTATCCGCGAAAATAGAATAGCTCATGCCTATCTGTTTTCGGGAATGCGAGGAGTTGGTAAAACTACTGTCGCTCGAATTCTGGCCAAGGCTCTGAATTGTGAACATGGCCCGACACCCGAGCCCTGTAATCAATGTTTTATGTGCACGGCAATTAACGAAGACCGGCTTCTTGATTTTATTGAAATAGATGGGGCTTCTAATCGGGGAATAGAAGATGTTAAAGCTTTGAGGGAAAGCATTCAATATGAGCCTATGCATAGCCGTTACCGGGTAATAATCATTGATGAAGTTCACCAGTTGAGCCGCGATGCTTTTAATGCCCTATTAAAAACTCTGGAGGAACCGCCAACCCGGACAGTATTCATTTTTGCCACCACTGAATTTCACAAAGTCCCTAAAACTATCGCCTCTCGTTGCCAACATTTTGTTTTCAAAAAGCTCTCCCCCCACGACATTATTGAGCATCTGACTTATATTTCCGGTCAGGAAGGATTTTCTATTAGTCCTTATAGCCTCAAGCTTATTGCTGAAGCAGCCGATGGCAGCCTCCGGGACGCTGAAACTCTCCTGGACCAGGTTATTTCCTTCAGCGGCTTTCAGGTTAACGATCAGGAAACCGAGGAAGTCCTGGGGGTGATTAACCGCCAGCTATTTGAGAATTTCTCACGAGCAATTATATCTGGGCAGCCAGCTGAAATTTTTTCCCTGGTTGAAGCGCTGGTTTCCAGTGGATATGACCTGCGTTATTTTTATTCCGGGCTAATTGAATATTTCCGTCACCTTTTAGTAGTTAAGATGACCGCTAATCCCGAAAGGCTTCTTTTTTTACCGCCGGAAGAAATCAATAAATTAAAAGAGCAAGCCAAGGGGCTCGAGTCTGAAGAAATTTTAAGATATATCCTTTTGCTTCAAGAAGGAGAGTCAGGCCTTAAGTACTCTTCCCAGCCAAGAATTTTCCTGGAATCCTGTCTGGTAAAGCTCTGTTTTCTGCCGAGGCTCAAAAAAATCGAAAAAGCCTTGGACGAAATCGAAGAAATAAAAAAAGAATTAAAGACTGCTCCCTCCTCTCCTAAAACCTACCCGGCAGCCAATTCTGGCTCGGGAGCAGAAGTTAAGCAACCACTGAAAACGGGACAGTATCAGAAGGAGAAAAAAAATCCATCTAGTCAAAATGGCTTCCCGGTTTTTGGCCAGAAGGCGGCTGATGAGTTTTATTACCGCCTATTAAGGGAGAAACCCGCCCTGGCGCCGATTTTAAGAATGGCCAGCCGAGTAGAGGTTAAGGCGGATTTATTCCAGTTAATTTACGCTCCGGATAAAAAGCATTTTGCTGCTTTAATCGAGCAGAATTTACCCTATCTTTCCCGGCTGGCTTTAGAGGTGGCTCAAAAGAAAATTGAACTAAAAATCGAGGGAAAAGAAAATATATCATCTGGTCAGCCTGATCAAAGCCGACCAGAAACTGGGAAAATTAGAGAAGAGCCCGCGGCTGAGGCCCTCCTTCAAGACCCAAAAGCCAGAGCCATTCTTAATACTTTCAGAGGGCAGGTAGTCTCAATCAAAAAAAAGGCTGAGCCGGAAAGATCTTAACCAGAGAGGAAATAATGAAAAATTTAGCTGAACTGCAAAAAATGATGAAAGCTGCTAAGGAATTTCAGGATAAGTTACAAAAAGAGCTGGCCGAAATGCGAATCGAAGGTTCGAGCGGTGGAGGCATGGTAACGGTGGTCCTTGATGGACAGAAAAATTGCTTGGAAGTTAGACTGGACCCCGAAGTAGTTAATAAAGACGATATTGAAATGCTTCAGGATTTAATTGTCTCTGCCTTTAGAGAAGCTGTTTCCAAGGTAGAGGCCGAGATTTCCAGTAAAATGTCCAGCTTTACTGGTGGACTAAAAATTCCCGGTTTATTTTGACAGGATGCCAAAATGTTTGAATATGCCAGGCCTTTGCATGACCTCATTGAGCAACTTCGCCGGTTCCCCGGCATCGGGATGAAATCTGCCCAGAGGATGGCTTTTTATCTATTGGGTTTGCCTCAGGCTGAGGTTGATCAGTTGGTAGAAGCTATTAGCGAGGTCAAAAAGAAGCTATTTTATTGTTCTATTTGCAATAATATTACCGATACCGATCCTTGTGCCCTTTGTACTGATCCAAAAAGAAATGATGAACAACTTTGCATTGTGGAAGAACCTTTTAACGTAGGCTCCATAGAAAAAACAGGTTTCTTTTCCGGGCGCTATCAGGTTCTCCTGGGGGCGCTTTCCCCATCAAAAGGAATCGGGCCGGATGAGCTCCGACTGGAAAAATTAATTAATCGGATTAAATCTGGAAGCTTTAAGGAAGTGATAATTGCTACTAACCCAACCGGAGAAGGAGAGGCAACTGCGGCTCTAATATATCAGGCCCTCAAAGGCTTTCCTTTAAAAATAACCAGATTAGCCATGGGACTGCCAGTTGGGGCGGATATTGATTTTGCTGACCAGTTGACTATCAAGAAAGCCTTAGAAGGGCGAACAGAAATAAAAACTTAATGATTAAATCGTCAATTAAGGTAAATTTTTTGATATAATGAACGGTTAGTTATTAAGCCTATAATTTATAATAAGGAGCTATAAATCATGGCCAGTAATTTTAAAGCTATCGATGGTAATACGGCCGCTACCCACGTGGCCTATGCTTATTCTGAAGTAGCCGCCATTTATCCGATCACTCCTTCCTCTTCGATGGGGGAAATGGCTGATGAATGGGCGGCTCAAGGAAGAAAGAATATCTTTGGTCAAACGGTGGAAGTAGTGGAAATGGAATCAGAGGCCGGGGCGGCGGGCGCCGTCCACGGTTCTCTAAGTGCCGGGTGTTTGACGACAACTTTTACCGCTTCTCAGGGGCTGATGTTGATGTTACCTAATATGCACAAAATAGCCGGCGAAATGCTTCCGGCGGTTTTCCACGTTTCTGCTCGGTCTTTAGCCTGCCAATCACTTTCTATTTTTGGAGACCATTCCGATGTCATGGCCGCCAGAAACACAGGTTTTGCTCTGATGGCTTCTGGTTCTGTCCAGGAAATTATGGACCTGGCGATTGTTTCCCATCTATCGGCTCTTAAGAGCAAGATTCCTTTCCTTCATTTCTTTGATGGCTTTAGAACTTCGAGCGAAGTACAGAAAATCGAAGTAGTGCCTTACGAAACTTTGAGTGAACTTTTCGAACCTCAATATCTTGAAGATTTCAGGAAAAGAGCTTTAAATCCCGAAAAACCAATGATGAAAGTTGGGGCGCAAAACCCGGATGTCTATTTTCAGGGGCGAGAAACAGTTAATAAATATTATGCCGCTGCCCCGGAGATAGTTCAGGAATATATGGATAAAGTAGCTAAGGTAACCGGTCGTCAATATCACCTGTTCGATTACTTTGGGTCACCAGAAGCCGATCGGGTCATCGTTATTATGGGTTCTGGAGCCGAAACAGTGGAAGAAACAATAGATTACCTAAATAGGCACGGCTATAAAGTCGGTTTAGTCAAAGTCCGACTATATCGTCCTTTTTCGGCTGAAGCTCTGAAGGCGGTTATCCCTTCTAGCGTCAAGAAAATCGCTGTTTTAGACCGCACCAAAGAACCAGGTTCTCTCGGGGAGCCACTTTATTTAGATGTGGTGGCTGCTCTTTCCGGTCGAAATATCCAGATCATCGGAGGCTCCGGCTATGGTCAAGGCGGTTTATGATCATCTTAATGGCCCAGCCTTCCATGGTTTCACCGTGGGAATTGAAGATGATGTTACGGGTAAATCTATCCCAGTGGGTCCGGTTCTCGAAACCGAGCCTCAGGGCACCATTCGCTGCAAATTTTGGGGTTATGGGTCAGATGGAACTGTCGGGGCTAACAAGAACTCAATTACCATCATTGGAGACAATACCGACCTCTATGCCCAGGGATACTTTGAGTATGATTCTAAAAAGTCAGGCGGAGTAACTATTTCCCATCTTAGATTTGGCCAGCATCCTATAAAATCAGAATATCTTTTAAATACGGTCGATTTTGTCGCCCTGCACAAGCCTGCCTATATCGGTCGTTACGATGTTCTGGAAGGACTTAGAAAAGGCGGCATCTTCCTGCTCAATTCTCCCTGGAAAAAAGAGGAGGTTTTTGAGCATTTCACCGAAGATATGCAGAAAACTATTATAGAAAAAAATATTAAAGTCTATAACATTGATGCCTTTAAAATTGCCCAAGAAGTTGGTCTTAAAAACAGGATCAACACCATCATGCAGGTTTGCTTCTTCAAAATTTCCGGAGTGCTGCCAGAAGATACAGCCATCGACCTGATTAAAAAGGCTATCTATAAAAGCTACCATAAAAAGGGTGACGAGGTGGTCAAAATGAACTTGGAAGCAGTTGACCGCTCACTCGAGGCTCTGGAAGAAGTTCCTATTCCTAATAAAATTCTTAAATCGGCTCCTGTTCCTAAGCTGATACCCGAAGATGCCGATGAGTTTGCCAAGAATGTCATCGAGCCGATAATGCACTTTAAAGGGAACAGCATCCCTGTTTCTAAGATGCCGTATGATGGTCGTATTCCAACCAATACCGCCAAATTAGAAAAGAGGGGAGTGGCTGAGCTTGTCCCTCACTGGCTACCAGAACACTGCATCCAGTGCAATCAATGTTCATTTGTCTGTCCTCATGCGGCTATCAGACCGAAGCAAATTCTGCCCGATGATTTGAAAAATGCTCCCGCTTCCTTTTATACGCTTCAATCTAATACCAAAAATGATAAAAATCTCAGGTATCGACTGCAGGTCTATATTGAAGATTGTGTCGGCTGCGGAGTTTGCGTGGAAACCTGCCCGACTAAAGAAAAGTCACTGGTGATGGTGCCAATTGAAGAAGAAAGAGCTGCCGGCCAAAACGAAAATGAAAGATTCTTCGAAAGTCTGCCTGATAGTCTTCTGGATGGAGTTAAGGTTGATACCATTAAGGGTTCTCAATTTTTGACTCCTTTGTTTGAGTTCAGCGGAGCCTGTGCCGGCTGCGGTGAAACACCCTATGTCAAGCTGGCCACCCAGCTTTTCGGGGAGAGGATGATTATTGCTAATGCCACCGGTTGCTCTTCGATTTATGGTGGGACCTTCCCGATTTCTCCTTATGCCAAAAATAAAGAAGGAAAAGGGCCAGCCTGGGCCAATTCTCTATTTGAAGATAATGCCGAATATGGTTTCGGAATGAGGCTGGCGGTAGATACTATTAGGCGCCAGCTTTGGGCTAACATGGAAGCAGCCATGACTGCTGGTACCACTCCTGAGCTCATGGATGCTTTCCAAAAAATGAAAGAACTGTGGAATGATAAAAGCGATCTGGCTAAAGCTGCCGCTCGAAGGATTCAAGAGCTGCTGCCTAAGGCCCTGGCTAAAAATGATGCCGCCTATCCATACCTGCTTAAAGTAGCCGAATTTCAGGATTATTTTATTGATAAAAGTGTTTGGTGTATCGGGGGCGACGGCTGGGCCTATGATATAGGATATGGCGGACTGGACCACGTTATTGCTATGAATAGGAATGTCAACTTGCTAGTTTTAGATACTGAAGTTTATTCCAATACCGGCGGCCAGGCGTCCAAAGCTACTCCCACTGGTTCCAGGGCTAAATTTGCTTCTTCCGGGAAGAAAACCGTCAAAAAAGATTTAGGCCGAATGGCAATGAGCTATGGTTATGTTTATGTGGCCTCGGTTGCTATGGGAGCAAATATGAATCAATGCCTTAAAGCTTTCCTGGAAGCGGAGGCCTATGATGGGCCCTCACTTATCATTGCTTATTCTCCTTGCATTAACCATGGAATTGACATGAGCAAATCCCAGCAGGAAGAAAAATTAGCTGTGGATACTGGCTACTGGATTCTTTATCGTTATAATCCAATGCTGGCTAAGGAGGGAAAAAACCCATTTATTCTGGATTCTAAGGAGCCCAAGCTCGATTACGAGACCTTTTTGAAAAATGAAATCCGTTATCGTTCAGTTCTCCAGGATTATCCAGATATCGCCCGTAAACTTTTTGCTCAGGCGGCAGATGAGGCTAAGAAGCGATTTGAATACTATAAAAAATTGGCTGAAGGTTAATCCTAAAGTTAATCGGAAGAAATAATTATTTCAATAGCTGAGCCTGGCTTGAAGACAGAACGAATTAAGTCATTAAAGGCTGAAGGCTGCACTGCCTCTATGAGCGCCGGTAATTGATTCTCAAAGTCAAATTGAAGATTATTGGCCAGAAATAGTGCGAGATTAATTATTCTATTATCACGAGAAAAAGAAATGCGCTGATAATGGGTATAGGCCATCAGCTTGCTCGATTCTATTTCCTCTTGGCTAAGGCCATTCTCAGCCAGCCGGCTAAAAATACCTCGAAGGTTCTCCAAGGCCCTGGAAATAAGCTGAGAATCTGTTTCTAAATAGGTCCATAACAGGATATTTCCATTAATAATTTCCAGGTAGCTTTCTGGATTATAGCTTAAAGTTTTATCCTGTCTCAACGGCCAGAGAATTGAACCCGGATAGCCGCTGAGTGACGCTTGAAGCAAATAAGCCATCGGATAAGTTTTCTCCAGTGGTCCAGGAAGAAGATAGCCCACGAGTACGGCTGCCCCGGTCGGCCCTTGATACAAGCATTCGGGTGGGGTAGCTTTTGGATGATTTAAAATTAATGAGCTATGGTTACTACCAGATGAGTTGGACAAATCGGATTGATTTTCTTTAGCCATTTTAAATTTCAGGATGCTTCCATAAATTTTTAAAAGGGAATCGACCCTGTCTTTCGCCAAGTCGGTAATAATTATCAGCCTAACTTTATCAGGGTCCATTAAAAGCTGATAAAATCTGGTTATATCTTTTTTTGAAATAGACTTAAGGCTATTGGCATCTCCAAATAAAGAAGCAGCATATGAGCTTTCTGGGAACACCCGCTGCTTAAGGCAAAGAATAGCAGAATCAAATAACCGGCTTTTTTCCCGGCGGGCTTCAGAAAGCAGAGCTTTTTTTATCGCTTCTATCCTGATTTCAGAAAAGATTGGTTGATTAAGATTGGTTAAGCCTAATTTTAAAACCTTTTCGAATTCGGAGGTCGGGAAATCGAACTGAACATAAGAAAAATCAGGCTGGCTGCCAACTTTGAGGCTTACCCCGGCAGATAGAAGATCAGCTAAGCGATCTTCATCGCCTATTTCAGCCAACAGCCGAGTAGTTAAATAAGAAA
>PNJE01000143.1 GCA_002877915.1 Candidatus Aminicenantota bacterium | reverse complement strand
ATGGTCGACCGCGGCAAAAGCTCCTGTGACAGCAGAGGCGGTGCAACCGAGGCCAGTAACTCGAGGCATCAGCGGATGACCATTGGCTATTCGGATAATAGCATCATTCTGGATGATGATGTCAGTGGCTCCACTAATACTGACGACACATCCAAAATCCTGGGAAAGCTTTCCAGCGGCTTCGATGGCCGCTTCCGAACCCTCCAGGCTATCAACGCCTTTGGTCCTGGCCTGGTCTTCGACCAAAGCTCTTATCTCCGAGCCATTTCCCCTGATTATGGCTACTGGTCCTTCGGATAAAAGCTGCCTGGCTGTTTGGGTCCGATAGGGAGTAGCTCCTGCCCCCACGGGGTCAAGGATCACGGGAATTTTTTTTCGCTCGGCTTTGATGGCTCTGGCCATAGCTTCCACCCAGCGTGAGCTTAGAGTACCGATGTTGATAACCACAGCTGCCGCCAGGCCGACCATATCTTCTACCTCCTCAACCGCATGGGCCATAACCGGCGAGGCTCCAATGGAAAGAAGAGCATTGGCCGTGAGATTCATCACCACGTAGTTAGTAATGTTGTGGACCAGAGGCGACCGGGTTCTGATTTTATTCAGGTCAGAAACAATAGTTTGAGCGGAGAACATAATCTCATTCCTCCTGACGCAGACTTATTCTCTTCTCAGGGGCTGAGCTTTTTCGGAAAGACTCTGTCTCCCTGCGCTGGCATTACCCAGTTCAGGTTCAAAGGGTCTACTCTCGTTCGAGAGGAACGAAGGCACCCCTGACAGAACAGAAGTTATTTAATACTATGCTGGCCAATTGTCAATAGATAGGAAATCTTGAGCTTAAATTGAGTTTAGGATCGTTCTTTTTTTGGCCGCATGGGAAGAGGGTTTTTTTAAGCAATTTTCTGGATTTTAGAAATTTGCTGACTTTTTTCTAAACAGATACAGAATTGTCCCAATTAACAGGCAAATCAAACTGATTACCAGGGTTGAAGGTTGAGAGAACAGCAGGAAAAAACCGATAGCCAGACAAAAAATCAAACCGGCCCAGGAAATTATAACTGGATAACTTCTGGACCAATTTTTTAACCGCAGAGCGCTGATATTGGCCATCGAATAATAGGCCAGGAGAGAAAAAGAGCTGATGGAAACCACCTTGGATAAATCGAAGAAGTAAGCCAATAGAGCCATTACTAAACCGGTGGCCACTACTCCAGCGGCCGGGGTGTGGAACTTGGGATGAATTGATTGAAAAGCAGCTGGCAGGTCCCTTTGCCTTGACATAGCCAGTCCCATCCGGGAAACTCCCAAAAGTGAAGGGAGGAGGACACTGGCGGTAGCCAGAACTCCACCCAGCCCGACAGCTAATCCTGTCCACTTCAATCCTGTTTGCCTGATGGCAGTAGAGAGTGGAGCTCCGCTGTGGCTCAATCTAACCGCTCCAGCTAACCCAAGTGCCACAAAGGTGACCAGAAAATAAATCACGGTCGAAATTAGGAGCGAGAGGAGGATGGCTTTGGGGACAGTTTTCCGGGGATTTTTAATTTCTTCGGCAATAATAGCTACTCGGGCAAAACCTCCATAGGCAAAGAAAATTATCGCCGCGGCAATGAAAATGTGAGGTGGGGAAAAACTCAGCGGGCGAAAATTTTCGGGTTTAATGAAGAAAAATCCGATAACCACGAAGGCGATCAGAATTAGAATTTTCAGCAGCACCAAGAGATTGTTAACAAAAGCTGATTCTTCCAGTCCTATGTAGTTCAGAATGGTGAATAGAAAGATGATGATTAAGGCTATCTGGTTGGATTTTAAACTTAAAGGGATAACATCTCGAAAATAATGAGCAAAGCTTAGGGCCACGGTGGCCCCCGTGAATAAGGTGGAAATTATCCAAATCCAGCCGACTAAAAAGCCGATAAAAGGAGAGACTAACTCCCGAGAATAATAATATATGCTGCCCTCAGCCGGTTTCCAGGAAATTAATTCAATAAAGCTAATGGCTGTAAGCAGGGTACAGGTGGCGGCCAGAATCAAGGAAAGAAGAAGGGCCGAGCCAGCCTCGCCAGCGGCGATTCCAGTAACGGCAAATATACCCGCTCCGATGGTTGCCCCAATACTGATGGCGGCAGCTGAAACCAGGTTCAACCCAGGTTTTAATTCGGGCGAAGAATTTAACTCTACTTTTTGTTTCATAGCTCTTTATAATTTTATTTAATTTTTTTATAATTCAAACATTTTAGATTAAACGATTGGCGAATGCCAGAGAGCACCGGGAATTCAATCATTATGAGCTCCGAGTTAACTTTTAGCTTAAAGTTAATAGCTCGATTTTTCAGATGGTGACTATTTCGGTGTCTCAGTTTGGCTCCTGGGGCGATTTCTGGTAAAATAAAAATCTAAATTTATAAATTATTGAAAAAACCAGGATATTTTAGGAAAAGGCAAAAAATAAATCAGGATTTTAAAGTTAAGGTCTGATTAAAATAAAAATAACTCCGATAAGCAAATGAATAGTTCTAAGAAAATTAGAAAAAGCTTTTTAATAATTTTGGCGATGATAATCTGGTCGGTGAATTTTCCTTTCTGGCTGGCCGCTGAAAGCCTGAATGATCAGGACCAGGTTACCATTAATTCTCTAATCGATAAGGTCTGCCAGCGCCTAACTTCTTATCCTGACTTTGAAAAATGGCAGGCCTTAGTGGTCACCACCTATATTGACGCCGATAAAAACTGGCAACCTGAAAAAATTAAGAGGGTAAAAAAGATTCTAACCGTAAATGGGGATACCAGAGAGGAAGAAATTCTGGAAGCAGTGGATACAGAAAATGGAAAGTCCAGGGATGTGACCGCTGAATATCGGCAGAGCCGCCTCGAAAGGTTGAAGAAGCTGAAGGAAAATGCCGAGAAAGCTCGAAAATCAGGCCAGAAACCAGAGGTTAAAAATCAACTGACTAAAGACGACTTGATTCCCTTTTCTGATAAGAAGAAGAATTTATACACTTTTCGATTGCTGGGAGAGGAAGAGCTCAGAGGAGAAAAAGTTTATGTAATTGAAGCCCGGGCCAGAGTCAAAAGAAATAATCTTTTCGAGGGAAGATATTACCTAAGCGAGAAAACCTATGATCCCTTGAAGATGCTCCTTCAGCCGTCAAAAAATCCAGCCTTCGTCAGAGATTTTCAGGTGGAAATTGACCTGGAACCCTGGCAGAACCAATTAGTTCTGAAAAAATCGAGAATTAAAGTATATGGAGGATTTCTTTTTAAGACTGTCCGTCTGACGATTGAAGAAGAATATTCTGATTTCAAGGTCATTTCCTAAGAATAAGCTGGCTTAATTTTCGGGGATACGGGAGATGGGTGCTTGAAAGATGGACATTTTTGTTCAGGAAAAGTAAAATTTAAGCTTTTCAGTCCAGAAGGAGAGAGGGAGAATTGAAATATCAGGAGACAGGAATTGAAAGGTCTGATTATTGCTGCTGGTAAAGGTGAAAGGTTATCTTCGATCTGCCCAGTAAAACCATTGTTGCCAGTAGGCGGGAGAGTGCTCATAGATTGGGCAATTGGAGCCTTGCTTCACGCCGGGATCAAAGAAATTGTCGTGGTGACCGGTTACGAAGGGGAGCAGGTTGAAAATCATCTCAAAAAGCAGTCTTATGTTGAAAGGGCGGCGGTTAATTTTGTTCGTAATGAAGAATGGGAGAAAGAGAACGGCCTTTCAGTTTACAAAGCCAAGGATTTACTTAATGAACCATTCTTTCTATTAATGTCGGACCACATCTTTGATCCAGAAATACTAAAAAACCTCCGGGAAGAATCCCTCGGGTCTGACGAGCTGATTCTGGCGGTGGATTATCGCCTGACCAATCATCCTTTTGTTGACCTGGAAGATGTCACCAGGGTCCAGGTGGAAAAGGGTCAGATTATCAGTATTGGCAAGGGCCTTACTCAATATAACGCTTTTGATACCGGGATTTTTTTGTGTAGTCCGGCGTTGTTTGCTGCCTTAGAAGAAAGCCAGCGCCTTCATAATAACTTCACTCTCTCCGGCGGAGTCAGGGTGATGGCTTCAAAGGGGAAAGCCCGGGTGATGGATATTGGTGATAAATTCTGGATAGATGTTGATGACCAGAAAGCCCGAGAAAAATGCGAACAGCATCTGCAAAAAGCCGGTCGAATAATAAGACCTTAAGAAATTAATTTGAGGAGAATTTGGTTTCCTGGCCTGAGGGGAGCTAAATCTTTGAGGAACTAAAGCTTAAATTTTAAGTAAAATCGAGCCCACCGGATTTAAGCAGCTGTTCAGCCAGGACCCAATCGGACTCGGTGGTTATCTTGAAATTCATCTGGCTGCCTTCAATTAGCCCACAGCGAAGGCCAGCCGAGTGAGCTAAGGAAAGATCATCAGTAAAAGGTTGGTCGTTTAAATTTTCCCTGAATTTTTCGTAGGCCGACATTATTTTTTCGTAGATAAAAATTTGGGGAGTTTGGGTATGGTAGATACGGTGGCGATCAGGAAAGGAAATAATTTGGCCATTGTCTACCTCCACCAGGGTATCAGTTGAAACCAGCGCCGGAGCTAAACCATCAACATCCATTTTCCCCATGTTGTCCAGAGCTTCTTTTAATCTTCCTGCCGGGAAAAATGGTCGGGCGGCATCGTGAATCAAAACTACCCGAGTTTCTTTCGGGCAGGCTTTGAGTCCATTATAAACCTACTGTAAGCGGGTCTTTCCGCCCCGAGCGATGTGGGTGATGGCTGGATGAGGCTGGTAATATTTTTGATAATCCTCTACCAGGACAGCGATAATAAAGTCTAAGTTGATAGAAGCGAATTTTTCAATGGAATAGTCAATCAGCGGCCGGGAGCCAAGTTGGGCAAATTGCTTTGGTTGACTCCGGCCAAGACGATGGCCCCGCCCTCCGGCTACAATTACTGCCGCTATTTTCATTTTTTATTTTATCCTTGTTTATTTTTATATTATTTTCCTTCTGGAAGCAAATTGGCTGGAAGCCCCTTTCGGATACCGATTTCAAAACTGTCAACTTCCTTCCAGGATAAATTTATCGACCTTTCTCCGTACGGATCTTCTGACCACAAATTTCTGACCGCAATTTGAATAAGTCAGAAAAATTCACCGGCCAGAGATTTTAGATATGTCTTATTTGATTTCTCTTTTATGGATGTTTGCCTCAGTCTGGACGATTTATCGCCTGCCAGCAATTTTGGCCTTAGGAGGATCTTCAAACCAGCTTGAGGTCGAAAATTTCTACCTTCATTTTATTTCCGGGCTTTCTGCTGCCGACTTTCATTTAGAAATAGCTTAACCTTAACTCTAAAAGCTCAATTTATGATAGTTGCTCACTTTAAGCTGAATCATTCGGCGAATCGCCTGATTTTTATCTTTAATTTGCTTTAAAATTAGATGAAGGCCAGATTTTCAGCTCGAAGTTTCAGAGTCCTCATCCAGTTGAATTCTTTTAATCAGCATAGTGGCAAAAGCTCCTCGGGGGAGAGAAAAAGAAAGCACCAGAGCTTTTTTGCCTGGATAAAGCTCATCATTTCTTATTTCTTTAATTTCCAGTTCTTGGGGATAGAGAAGTACCTTTCTCTGGAAGGAGCGGAAAAAAACCCGGCTGAGGGCTCTCGTTCGAAAAGAAGAAAATTTCAAATTATTTTCTTCAAGCAGCTGCCAGTAAAGGTTCCGGCTTAAATCATCTGGAAATTGCATCTTGGCCGCCGGAGTCGGGAGCTTCAATGGTTGCAGATAGTTGAGTGTTTCTTCATCCAGTTTTCTCCAGAAAAGATAAATTCCGGATTCGCCTTCGACTTCTTTTAGATCTTTTATTTTCGCCTTAAGTAACCGTCGCAATAGTTCATTCCAAAGATGAGAGCCGAAAGCAGCATAGGCCATGGAAATTTCCTCCCGAGGAATTTTTTCTAAAGCCGCCAGAAAATCATCTGGCCGGAGAAGGAGCGTCCGGAAAATTCTTTTTTCGGTCAGGCCTTCGGCTAACTGGAGACACTTCTCCCAGTCTCTCCAGCTTTCTATTATTTTGGCGATTCGCTCCTGGTTTTTTTTGTCAGAAGAGCTGATATTCTGCGATTGCAAAAAAATCTGCAGGGCTCCATTGTAATGGCCGCGGAGAATTTTATCGGCAAAAAATCCTAACCGGGGATCAACTCCGCGGAAGCGCTGGTCATCGAAAAAGTTGGGGAAACCATAAATCCTGACTTCTTCCAGGTTTTGGAGCAGCCTCTCGGGAGTTGCCAGCCGACGGACGGTTATTTGAAAACGGTTTCCCTTGATTAAAGCCGGACTCATGGGTTTTTTCATAAAGCCGATGGCTTCGAGCGAAAAATTAGGCTCCTTAAGACTGAAATTCTTATGGCTGCGGATGGTAATATGCTGGCTGGTTATTCCGTGCTTGTCTTTTTTCCCGCCATAAGCAATTGCCTTGGGAGAAATGGACAGCAACTTAGCCAGGAAACGAACCAGGTCGGGGGTAGTCCAATTTTTCTTGGTCAGTTTGTAGACCTGAAATTCTCCTTTTTCCGTAAGAGGAAGCTCAGCGATTTCCTCGACCAAAAAATCTTCGGGTATAGCTTTAATCATCTTTTTTATTTTAAGGGAAAAGCCCGGCAAAAGCTATTTGTTTACAAGGTGGCGGTTTTAAGGTAGAATAAAAGCAAATTTATCGAACGAAGGAGGCTATGATGAAAGGCGATCCTAAATTGATTGAAACCCTGAATTCGTTGCTGGCCGATGAACTGACTGCCGTCAACCAATACATGGTTCATTCTGAAATGTGCGAGAGCTGGGGGTACGGCAAATTGCATGAGATTATAGAGAAAAGAGCGATTCAGGAAATGAAACATGCCGAGAGCCTGATTAATAGGATTCTATTCCTCGAAGGGCTGCCGGTAGTCTCGGAACTAAGAAAAATTTATATCGGCGACGAAGTGCCAAAGATGCTGGAATTTGATCATAAGTCTGAATTTGAGGCCATTAAAGCTTATAACACGGCCATCAAATTAGCGGGCGAGGTTGGCGATTTTGCCACCAGAGAGCTTTTGGAAAAAATACTTCAGGACGAAGATAAACATATCGATGAAATTGAAGAGTTAATGGACCAGGTCAAGCAGATGAGCTTGCCTATTTTCCTGACCACCCAGATTAAGTAATTACTCGCTCCAAAGTCCTGGCCTTTTTTGGGGTTCGAGTTCTTAAGCTTGAAAGAAGAAACGGTGTTTTTGATACCGCCTAATAATCGAGCTTTGAGAAGAAATTTTATTTTGATTTATTTCGAGCGGCTGATTTTGGGAGTGAGCTTTTCTTCGCTGACTGCCCAAAAATAAAGCAGAAGAAATTCGACTATAAAAAAACTATGAGCTTGTTCATAATTAGAGGATAGAAGGGGAGGATATTTCAGCTTAGCCGTCCTTATCGGCTGAGGAAAGCAAGTACTTCTAAATGGGGAGTGTGGGGGAAGAAATCAACTGGAATCAAGCGATTGATTCGATAGCTCTTACTGCCAAGGAAATTCAAATCTCGAGCCAGGGTTACCGGGTTGCAGGAAAGATAAATAAGATTGGGAATCTGGAGAGAAGCGATTTGCCTTAATCCTTTAGGACTGATTCCAGCTCGGGGCGGGTCAATGAGCAGAAGGTCAAATGCTCCGCGATAAATTTCGGGCAAAATGTTTTCCACCGAGCTTTCCTCAAATCTGACATTATTTAGGTTATTGATCCTGACATTTTCTCTGGCTGCTTTGATGCTCGCCGGATCCCAATCCACTCCCACTACTTCGCCAGCCACCTTCGATAAACAAATTTCTATAGCTCCGGAGCCGCAATAAAGACCCAGAGCCGATTGCGTCCTGAGCCTTTTAGCTTCTTCGGCAATCTTAGAATAGACCACCTGAGCGGCTCGGGGATTAGTCTGGAAAAAGGAGCCAGGATAAATCTTGAAGCGATATCCCAGAAGATTTTCTTCAATAGCTTCTGTTCCATAGAGAAGATGCATCTTTTCGAGTGAAACTACATCAGCAATGCGGTTGTTCTCCACCCACCAGAAACTCTTGAGCTGAGGGACAGCCTGGAAAAGCCTTTCAGTGAAGCCAGATAAATCGAGTTGCGCCTGGCTGGTAGTGACTAAAAGCAGCATCAGCTGCCTGGTTTGTTTGCCTTCGCGGATAACTAAATGGCGAAAGAAACCCTGCTTGCTATTGAGGTCAAAAACCGGAAGTTTCGAACTTTTAACGAGTTCGGCAAACAAGGGGAAAAGTTTTTCTGTTAAGGGCGTTGATAAAAGGCATTTTTCGAGGGGAACGACCTTTTTATTTTTTCGGTGCTCTTTATTTAAATTTTTCTTTTTAAGTCCGAGGAAAATTTCATTCTCCTGTTGACCGAAGGAGAACTCCATTTTATTCCGGTAGTAATATTCGTCGGGCGAAGGCAAAACATCCTCGACTTCTAAATAACGGTAAGAGGCTGGCAGATAGTCCTTAAAAACCCGGAGCAGATAAAGCTTCTTTTGTCGTAGTTGCTCCCTATAAGCTAAATCCTGAAAATTACAACCGCCGCACCGCCCGAAGTGGGGGCAGGGAGCCGGTTGCCGATGAGGCGACGGCCGAATAATGGAAATCAACCGAGCTCTGATATTCTGGTGGCTGGAGCTTTCAAAAGCAATTTCTACTCGGTCCCCAGGATAAGCTCCTGGGACAAAATAAGTATGTTCTTTCTGCTCAGCCACTCCCAGGCCTTCAGGCAGGAGAAAAGAATCAATCTCAAGTTCAGTTTTCTCCTCCAGGAATCTGTGGAGCAGTCGTCGCAGCCGCTGAATTGGCAGGCCAACCACGTTGTTATAATCGCCCTCAAGCCTTTCTAAGAAAGTGTCTTTGATTTCCTGAATAGCATAAGCTCCCGCTTTATCGCTGTAGGTATCTTTATCAAGATAGAGTTCCAGGTCAGATTCCTTCAGGGGCTTAAAAGTTACTTGGCTGATTTCGAAATCGCTCAGCAGCTTATTCTGATTCTGCTGGTAAATAACTACCGCCGTTATCACCTGGTGAGTGCGTCCTGACAGAGTCTCGAGCATTTTCCTGGCTTCTTCCCGGTCTTTTGGCTTTCCCAAAATCAGGCCATCAATGGTCACCACCGTATCGGCCGCTATTACCACAGCCTCGGGGTATTCTTCCGCTACTTTTCGAGCCTTAGCTTCAGCCACTTTCAGGGCGAATTGGGCTGGGTCTTTTTCTATGAATTGCTTTTCATCAAAACCGCTCGGGATGACAGAAAAAGATCGAAAGATTCTTTTTAGTAATCTGATTCTTCGGGGAGATTCAGAAGCCAGAACGACCCTCATCTTTTATCAGAAGCTCCTGGCTTGACTAAAGGCAGGCCCTGCTGACAGAGGGGGCAGGAGTCCGGTTCGTAAGCCTCGACTTTAAGGGAAAGCAAACTTTTAACTGGTTTTCCCTGGACTAAAACTTCACCCCCGCTGCGGTCAACCAAGCAATAAATTCCAACTACTTCTACTTCTCTGAGGTTAAGGCAATCGAGAACTTCAGAAACGGAGCCTCCGGTGGTCAAAATATCTTCAACGATTATGGCCTTAGCCTTATTTAGCCCGGAAAAGCCAGAACGAATGGTCATCTTTTCTTCCGCTCGCTGGGTAAAAGCGAAGAACTTTTTTAACTTCAGGGCGGTTAAAAAGCCAATGGCAATGCCCCCATAGGCCGGAGAAACCACGTAATCAAAATCAAGACAGTCATTCTTGATATCTTCTACCAGCCAGGTGATTATTTTTTCCAAGACTACCGGCCGTTCAATCAGCTTTATTTTTTCAAAGTACCATTCAGAATGCTTGCCCGAGGTCAACTGGAAATGACCTTTGAGCAGTGCCTGGCTTTCTTTAAAAAGGTTAAGGATTACGTCCGAACGATTTTGGGGCATAATCTCCTCCCGGAAATCAATCAGATTCTGGTTGATAAACAAGTATAGCCTAAGCTCGCTTTAAAGAAAAGTTCTTTTTGCCGGTGATACTGGATTTTGATAAAATGCCGTTATGAAAAATGGGAAAAAAGCTCTGGTGATAGTTCCAACCTATAACGAAGCTCAAAACATTGAACTCCTCGTCGAGAAGTTATTGAATCTCACCCCGGCTGTAGATATTCTGATAGTTGATGATAATTCTCCTGATGGAACCGGGAAAATAGCGGAGGCTCTGAGTCAGAAGCATCCGGAAAGGGTTTCTGTTCTCCATCGTCCGGGAAAACTTGGGTTGGGCACAGCGCATCAAGCTGGATTTAGCTGGGGTCTCGAGCGGGGTTACGAGCAGTTGGTAACGATGGATGCGGACTTTTCTCACCCGGCGGAAGCTATTCCATCTATGCTGGATAACTTGGGGAGAGCAGGTATGGTCATTGGCTCTCGTTATGTGGCTGGAGGCAAGACCGAAGGCTGGACCTTGATGCGGAAAATAAACAGCTGGACGGCCAACTTTTTGGCCCGGAGGTTGATGCGGCTAAAGCCGCGGGATTGCACCGGGGCTTTCCGGGCTTATCGGTCGGAATATCTCAGGCAAGTGCCTTTTAATAGGTTAATTGCCCGGGGCTACTCGGCTCACCTGGAGGTTCTTTATTATTTTCAGAAGCTTGGGGCAGAGGTAGTTGAGGTGCCGATAGTTTTTGTTAATCGGAAAGAAGGTCGCTCGAAAATATCCCGGCGGGAAATTAGGGAAGCCCTCAAGATTATGTTTTATTACTGGCGGCATCGGCCGCAATTATATTATTAAAGAGGGTAGCTTTTCTGAAAGTTAGTATTGCACTATAATGATTATCAAATTCGCTTAATTAACATGGCCAATGCTTAAAATACTGCTCATCTCATCAGACGAAGGAACTTTAAAAGAAGTTCAGCAGGCCCTGGCTTTAGCCAGCTATGAGCTTTTTTGGACGAGGCCAGAAGAAGATTTTATTTCTAAGATTCAACAGGAAAAGCCGAGGGCGGTGATTATAAAAAGAGAAGGTGATCTTGAGACCATCTTCGAAGTATTGAAAAGAATTAAAGAATACGACCCCCTCCTTGAGGTTATAGTAATAGGGGAGCCTGAAAGTCCAGCTGCAGTAGCTGAGATTATTAGATCTGGCGGTCTGGATTATCTTAGCGTTCCACTTCAGCCTGCGTCTTTGACTGAAAGCTTAAAAAAACTTGAGGAAAAGATTTCGATAAGGCGGGAGACCTTTAAGTTAGAGAAGGAACTGGCTAATAAATACATTTTTGAAGGTCTGGTCAGCCGCAATGCCCGGATGCTGGAGATTTTTTCTCTAATTGAGCGACTGGCTAAGCATCAGATTACAGTTTTGATTACCGGAGAAACAGGTACCGGGAAAGAATTGGCCGCCAAGGCTCTTCACTACCTCAGTCCGAGAAAGTTAAAGCCATTTGTCGTGGTTGATTGCACGGCTTTACCTGAATCACTTTTTGAATCCGAAGTTTTTGGCTACGAACGGGGAGCTTTCACCGGTGCTGACCGCTCAAAACCAGGTCTTTTAAAAGAAGCAGATCAGGGGACAATCTTTTTCGATGAAATTAGTGAAATGCCTCCGAGTGGTCAGGCAAAATTATTACGGTTTCTTTCTGAAGGAACCTTCAGGCCGCTGGGCAGCACTCGGGCAGTCAGAGTTGATGTTAGGGTAATTTGTGCCACTAACCGCGACCTAAAAGAAGAATTGAAACTGGGCCGGTTCAGAGAAGACCTTTTCCATCGAATTAATGTGGCCGAGATTAACCTGCCTCCTCTCAGAAAGCGGAAAGAAGATATTCCCCTTCTTTGTCTACATTTTCTTGAGCGCTACAACCAAAAGTTTGGTAAAGAAGTCAGGGGAGTGTCCAACCGAGTTAAGAAAATATTTTTTGATTATCATTGGCCTGGTAATGTTCGAGAATTGGAAAAAATAATTGAAAGGGGAGTAAGTTTAGCCACTGAGAATTTTATTGATGTCCAGCATTTACCAGAGGACTTAATTAAAGCTACTGAACAGGAAGTGATTGATGACACCCCCTATCCCTATACTTACCTAACTTTGGCCGAAATTGAGAAAAAGCACCTGGTGGAGGCTCTCAGGGCGGCTGATTTCAATAAGCAGAAAGCTGCCAAAATGCTGGGAATTACCAGACCTGCCCTATACCGGAAGCTAAGGAAGCACAGACTTCTCTAATGGTTAGCAATATGCACCGACGGTCCCCTAAGCATTTTGTCTGATAGAAAGGCAAATAAAAATTAAAAAAAATTTAAAATAAGGGGGACAAATCTTTAAAAGTTATAGTTCAGATTTTGGCTTTGACTGCGCTAAATTTTTTATAGCGCTTCAGTAAATTAGAAAATAAGCCCAATAATAAATTTGGTTTAAATGTAACAATAACGGACAGTTAATTCACCTATTTAGATAATTTGTTTAATATCAAGAAGTTAGCTTCATTTTTCGTCTATCTACCGTAACGTAAGCGAACATCCAATCTATTTTTTAATCTTCCTATAATATTCATAATAAATAATTTGCAAAACTGGCCAACTGGCACGTATTTTGCTTTATAAAGGGGGTGATAAAAGTGAGAACCAGAAGCAGCAAAAGAATAAAAAGGAAAATAATATTGAACTTTAAAAGAGCGATCTTAATAGCAGGCGGGGGATTCTTTTTGATTTTATCCTTTTTTTCCTGGTTGATGGCTGACTCTACAGCTACAGCCAGTTTTTCGGTGCAATTAAAAGAATGGCTGGTTCTGGAAATAAATTCTGGAACTGCCAGAATGGAAGGCCGCGGGAATAACAGCGCTTTTTTAACCACAGAAATCGTTTCTGGTCAACCAGTTGAAATTAGAGCACTGCTGTCGGTAGCCTCCGGCAGAAATGTGATTTTGAGAGCAACAATCTTTGCACAAAATTCAATGGCGTCAGAGGAACCTCAAATAGAATGGATAGGACAAGGAGATGTAATCGGTAGGGGACAGATGAGGCTCAATCAGGAAACAATATTGGCCACCTGGCAAGGCTCCGGGCTGAAAAATGGCAGTATAGTTTTTTACAATAAGAATAAAAATACCGATTCGAGCTGGATGGCGAGCTTTGTTCTATCGTCAATCTGAACTGAAAATTAATAAAAAAGGAGGTTTACGAAAAAATAAAGAGCGCAGTGTTTATTAATATTTAATGATTATTGACTAAAAAGCTAAAAAAATTATGGTTTTTTTTGCTGATTGAAGAAAGGGGGTTTCTAAAATTTTTTCTTGACGAAGCATGCCTCCTGGGCTATAATTTTCCAAATTTTTGAGGAGGTATGTTAAGGTGAAAGCGAAAACAATCAAAAAGCTGGTGGTAGCGGCAGTATTTTTACTGGCTATAGTCATCATCCCGGCCCTATCTCAAGTAAGCAAAGATGTGACTTTCCAGGTAAACTTGGTTGAGTGGTATGATCTTTCCATTAGTCAAAATACGATTACTTTTACAGACATAGCTCCAGATATTTCTTCAACTCCAAGCACTAAGTCCATAGCGGCCAATGAAGGTCCGGTGAGTGTAAGAGTTTTTGCGGTTATCGTTCCTTCCGCCTCGCTCCAGTTAACGGTCACTGCTCATAGTGATCTTAGTGACGGTTCTGATACTATTCCCGCTAATGCCATTTCTTGGACGGCTTCAGGAGCCGGCTATCAGAATGGTTCTCTGGCTAATGCTAATGCTGTGACTGTTGGTTCCTGGTCGGGCTCTATTTTCCATTGGCATGAAGGCACGCTGAATTTCAGCTTCTTGAGGAATTATACATCACAGGCACCTGGGAATTATTCCCTGACTGCTACTTATACCTTATCAAAAGTTTGATAAAAAAATTATCTCTAAATTACCTGGAGGAAAGAGAAAAAAAGAGTTAGTCTGTCTTTGTTTTCATTGTGGTTTTAATTTAGGTAAAATTGTTCTCATTAATTGGTAGGTGAAAAAGGCCAGGAGGCTTCGGCTATGAAGGAAGGTCGGTGGGAAAGAGTAATTTTAGGGGTAAGCTGGAAGATTTTAGTATTCATTTTTCTGTTTTCTTCTGGCCTTCAAGCCCAAATTTTTTTTGGCCTTACTCCCATCAGAGTCGATCTTAAGCTCAAACCCGGAAGTCAGACGACCGATATTTTTTATGTTCGTAATAATTCCGTTAAACCGGTAAGGATAAAAGTCTACGCTGAAAATTGGTTTTTAAAAGATGACGGAACACCAGTTTTTATTGGAGGCCAAGAGACTACTTTTTCTTGCCAAAAGTGGATAAAAGTAAATCCGTTTGACTTCAGGCTTCAGCCTGGGGAAATGAAATCAGTGAGATTTACGGTTTCTGTTCCTGAAGACACAGAAGCTGGGGGATATCATGCAGCCGTCTCTTTTGAAAATGTTCCGGAAGTCCAGCCAGGTGAAAAACTTGGCCAGGTGGCTTTTACGGGAAAGATAGCCTCCGCTATTTATGTAGTTGTGGGAAAGGTCGAACCAGAAGGCCGTTTGGAAGACTTGGTTTTCCAACATTCGGGTGATTCTCAGCTGATTAAACTTCGACTCAGTAATTCAGGCAGAACTCATTTTAGGTTAAAGGGCGAGATAATTATCAGGACTCTCGAAGGTAAGAAAATATCGACACTGGAAATTCCCGACGAACCTGTTCTTCCGGCTATGGAGCGCTGGGTAACTTTACCGCTAAAAGCAAAACTTTTTCCAGGAAATTATCGAGTGGAAGTGAAAATGGATATTGGTCGAGAGGAGTTGATTGGGTTGGAAAAAGAAATAAGCGTTAAATAAAGTTTACCAGACAATCAGATGAGAAGAGTTTTGAGTGAGAAAAATTTAGAAGAAAATAAAAAGGCAAAAGATAAGATAGAAGCTGAGATGCCAAGAAAAATTGTTGGCCAGCTGCTGAATAGGAAATTAGATGGAATAAAGAAAGTCCTTACTTTTTTTATCTTTTTTTATCCCTTTTTATTTACTCCACTTATTTTTTCTCAAGCTTCAGACAATGCCACCCTTTCTCTGACAGTTACAGTGGCTGCTCGCTATAAAATTGAGGTCTCTAACTCAGTTATTTCTTTCACCCGCTCTAGCTGGTCTGGTCAGACACAAGCGATTCCAGCCAATGAGGGCCCTTTTTCTCTGTCAATAAAAATGACTTCAAATTATGGTTCCAAGGTAAATGTTTGGTTGGTGGCTAATTCTGACCTAAAGGACCTGACTACTGGTTATACGATCCCGATTGGGAGTATTAGCTGGACAGCTCAAGGATTAGGCTTTTATTCGGGGCAGTTGAGTAAAATCTCTCCGGCTCTTGTTGCTGGCCTTTCTGGCTCAGGAATATTTAATGGCACTTTGTCTTTTGCTTTTGCCGATGACCCAATGAATTTTGCTCCGGGATCTTATCAGGCGACTGTAACCATTTTAGTGGCTGGAATTTAATAAAGGCTGAAAAGAACGATAAGATGCCAAAAAAAACAAGATCGATAAGCCAGGGGGAAAAGATAGCTTTTTTTTCTATTTTTTCTATTATTATTTTTTGGCTATGGGCTTCAGCAACTGAGTCGATTCCCAGCCCTCAGTGGATAAATATCAGTATTTCTCCGGGGGCGATAAATTTCCCGGCAGCTGATCCTGATGCTCAACCGTTGATTCAGGCCGATAACCAGGTGGCTTTATCAATTAGCTTACCTCGGAGTCGGAGGTGGGTGCTTTATATCCGAGCTGAAGGAGATTTGACTAGTTCTCAAGGGACAACAATTCCTATTTCCAATTTGTCCTGGGCGGCTTCTCCCCAGCCGCCTTTGAAGGATGGGGTCCTAGTAGCCAGACAGAACTTGCAATTGGGTGCTGGTCAGGGGCGATTATACAATGGTCTTTTGACTTTTTATTTTAAAAACTCTTGGAACTACGTGGCTGGTACCTATGCTCAGATTATAACTTTTACTGTCACTCAGATATAAGTAGGTGGCTGGATGAAATGGAAAAGCGAAGGCCCTCCCAAAAGCCAGTTAACTTCAGAAAAGCCAACTCTAAGGTTATAAATTTTGAGATTTTTCAGTCAGAGTTTTCAAAGCGGATATATCACTTTTTTTTATTTTTTTTGGTTTTAGGAGTAACTTTAGTTCAAGCCGACGAAGGCTTTCTTAATTTTTCCATTTGGAGTCGTAGCCAGATATATTCTGTAAGTGGCTCTTATTATACCAATTCTTATGAAAATATTTTTCATTTGGATCTTTTTCAAAGAACCATCAATTATGGGAGTTTTTCAGGTTTATTTGATGGCTGCGCCAGTAATAATGGCTTTGCCGCTGCCCATTGGTCTTTTGATTGGCGGGGTTTTAAGGTTGGGCCACTCAATCTCAACCTAAAACTTGGGGATGATAATTTTCAGTTTACCAATCTCGGGTATCGCTTTACAAATTATTTCCCAGCTTATAATTATATCCGCGGAATAACCCTTGGTTTTGAATATAAGGGCTTCGGCCTTAATTTCTTTACCGGCCGGATAGCTAAGTTGAGCGGGCTTTTGGGAACGGTTTATAGTCTTACTGAGCAGACGGCTTCCGGATTTCTCGGGCACTTTGAGCCTGGGCCGGTATATTATTTGGGCTTTGGTTTCTTGCACAGCGAAAATGAAAGGAGTTGGACAGGCGAACTTTTAGCCAAATCAAATGATTTGCTACTTTTGGAATCAGAATTAACAATTAACGAGAATTTCAAGCTGATTACCGAAACTCAGGCCAGTTTTTCGCTTGGGGAAAATGATAATTCAAGGCTTTCAGGAACTTCAATTCGGTTTGGTCCTTTGATCAATTATGACCGTTGGGGATTGGAGCTAAACTATCGTCGAATTGATTCAGAATTTAAAAGTTTAAATAATGAATTTATTTATGAGCGAGATCAAGAAGGGGTTTTTACTTCCTGGAGATATCAGTTTAAACCAAGTTTATATCTTTTTGGTTCGGTTGATTATTATCACGATAACGTTGACCGATTAGCAGAGCTCAATACTACCGATTTCTGGAGGATCTATGCCGGTTTTTCTCTGGGCAGGTCGTCTTGGCCTAACCTAACTCTGCGCCTTGATTTTAATTCCGCTGAGTCTCGGCGCCGGGATGAAAACTACCGTCATTATCTCAGCCCAGGGTTTTATCTCGAGCTTTCTAAATACTGGGGAAAATTCTATCCTTATCTCCGGGTTAGGTTTCAGCATTTTGATGACCGAGTTGATAACCATCACGATTTTACTTATCCTTCAATTTTTTTAGGATTCAGGTATGGCTATTTAAGAAATGCCTATTTGCTGGTAGAAGCTGAAAATACTCGTTATTATAATTGTCTTCAGAACCGCATCTATACTCAGAATCGTTATCGGATAGCTAATTATTCACCTGCTTTTTTAGGGATTGATTTTTATGGTGAGCTATCGCTCTCTAATTATAGCTATGAGTATTACACTCCTTATGGCACCAAACGGTTAGAGCTTTTCCTTGGTTTAAGTAAGCCTTTACCCTGGAAATTGAAACTAAGGCTTGATTTTAGAGCCAGCTGGCCCATCGCTTCAACCCAGCCAGCTAACTACTGGCTTACTTTTAAAATCGATCGACGTTTTAATTGGGGGGAAGCGCCCAGTTATCAGGGACGAGCTTATGGCCCAATTTTGACTGGGACTGGAAGCCTCGACGGTCTAATTTTTGCAGATCAGAACCTCAATGGAATTTATGATCAAGGCGAAAAAGTTTTCCCGCAATTGAAGGTTGAGTTAGAAGATGGCAGTTCAGTTGAAACTAATCCCCAGGGGAAATTTGTCTTTCCCCGAGTGCCAGAAGGACTTCATACGGTTAGCCTTGACCTGAGGCAGATTCCCGCTGAATATTATCTTCTAAATCCAGAAAAGCAGACTGTGGTTGTAGAAAAAAGAAAGACTATTAGGCTGAACTTCGCTTTGATAAAAGGTGGAACCATCGGCGGTAAAATTTTCCAGGATACAAATAAGAATGGTATTCTCGATGGGGAGGACCAACTTTTAAAAGATGTCTTAGTTATTTTAAAACCATTACCAAAGGAGAACCTCTCGCCCGGATTAGAGAAAATGAGGAAGGAAGAATTAAACACCTATACAGATGAAAAAGGAAATTTCATTTTTGAAAATATATTGCCAGGACCATATGAGCTCAGGCTGGATGAAGAAACACTTCCTAAGGGATTAAAAGCAATTACTGAGCTTCCAATAAAAATTAATTTAGAGCCTGGCCAGCAAATAAAAGAGCTTAAAATTATGTTCCTCCCAAGAATAATATTTACTGGGAAAGGCCATTAAAGCCATTGGGTATAGATTATTAAAATTCAGGACGAACTATTTTCTCAGTTTCAACTTAAAATTGGAAAAGACAAAATATGTTTATCCTTCAAGGTGGCCACTTTATTTTGATAAGCCGGCCAAGGTTATATAAAAAGATCCTTGGCTAGGACATGGTATCCAGGTTGGGGGAAGAGCCTGGGGTAGAGGTCAGTAAGTTTTTCCAGCTGGAGCACTGGAAACAGAGCCACTAA
>PNJE01000033.1 GCA_002877915.1 Candidatus Aminicenantota bacterium | reverse complement strand
ACTGGTGATGTGCACATAATAGTCGGCTATAACGCCGGATTGTTGTTTAAAAAAGATAAATTTTCGGTGGGCTTTCACTGGAGAAGCGGCTTTAACATTGATTATAGTGGTACCCTGACCCTTGATAAAAGCGATGTCCCGAGTCCGCTTCAACCCTATATTCCCAGTTCTGGGGCGGTGACTACCACTTTCAAGTTCCCCAACCTTTTTGCCCTTGGGGTGGCCTATCAGATAAGTGATAAGCTTCTTTGGTCGGCTGAAGCTCAATACTACACCTGGAAAGTTTATAAAAATTATACAATTAATATCGCTTATGCAGGTGGCGGTTCAGAACAAGAACTGGTCGAAGAGAATTTTAAGAATTCCATAATATTAAGAACTGGAATTCAGTATCAGCTTAAAGAAAGCTGGGCCGTGCGTTGCGGAATCCTTTATGATCAGACTCCTCAGCCGGTTGAATCTATGGATCCTTCTTTACCAGATGCCAGCCGAGTAGCTTTAACCGTAGGTTTGGGCTATACTAAGAACAAGTTTAGAGTAGATTTAGGTTATCAATATGAAATGTTTTCCAATCGGACTTCGCCCAACAGAAATATCTATCCAGCCGGCTTGGGTGAGGGAACCTATCAAACTCTGGGACAGCTTTTGGGCTTCACGCTTGGCTATTCCTTTTAAATCTGAATAAAAATTCTTTTGGAGGTTTAATTCATGGCTTACGAATTCAAAAACAGAAAGGGGATCACTTATTATCTCCATTCCCGCGAAGTTCAACTCCGTGGTGGGAAAAAACAGACCATTTACTACTTTGCTCGTGACATCAGACCCGGAGCCTTAGACGCTGTCCCGGCGGGTTATAAAGTAGTAGAAACAGCTAAAACCGGGATGCCCATTCTTAAAAAGGGCTGAGCCTTTTCCGGTTTCAAAATAATTTAAAAAATCGATCCCTTTCTAAAGGAGCTATCGCTTAAAAAAGATAGCTCCTTTTTATTTTTTTAAAAATTTTTTGACTTATTTTTTACGGCTGAATTATACTTGAGGCATGAAAAAAGAATTAAGGGTTATCTTCTTTTTAGCTTGCTTAATTGTCTTTCTGGCTTTGATCGGCTGTCGATCTGATCGTTCTTCCAAAGCTTCGAAAGGAACTGGAGGCCTGAAAAAAACTTACCAAATTGCTGTTATTCCCAAAGGAACAACTCACGAATATTGGAAGGCAGTAGAAGCTGGGGCGATTCAGGCGGCCCAAGAATTGGGTGTGGAGATTTTCTGGAAAGGGCCACAGAAAGAAGATGATCGTTCCCAGCAGATTCAGGTTTTAGAAGATTTTATCAGCCGCCAGGTTGATGGAATTGTCCTGGCTCCGCTGGATGACCGGGCGCTGGTCAGGCCGGTGGATGAAGCTCGGGCCGAAGGAATTCCAGTGGTAATTATTGATTCCAATCTTCAGGGAGAGAACTATCTCTCTTTTATCGCCACTGATAATTATAAAGGCGGAGTAATGGCTGCCCGTCGTTTGGCCGAGGTAATGGGAGGAAAAGGCAAGATTTTCTTGATCAGATACTTGGAAGGTTCGGCCAGCACCACCTTCAGGGAACAGGGCTTTTTGGATACCGTAACAAAAGAATATCCGGGGCTGGAACTTCTGGTAAAGGACCAATATGCCGGGACAACGACCGAATCAGCTTATCAATTAACGGAAAATCTTTTGAGCCGCTATCCCCAGGTGGAAGGCATTTTCGCCCCGAATGAATCGAGTACTTTTGGAGCTCTCCGGGCTCTCCAGGAGGCGGGGTTGGCGGGGAAAATAAAATTCGTTGGCTTTGACAGCTCGGCTAAACTAATTCAGGCTTTAAAAGATAAAGAACTGGATGGACTGGTTCTCCAGGACCCGGTTAAAATGGGATACCTCGGCGTTAAGACTCTGGTTGATTATCTCCAGGGCAAACCGGTAGAAAAAAGAATCGACACCGGAGTGACGCTGGCTACTCCAGAAAATATGAACCAGCCAGAAATAAAATCTCTGCTTGAACCGGATATTTCAAAATATGTTCGCTAAATAGAAACCTGTGGTTTCCAATGTCTGAAACTCCGCTTCTTAGCCTTAAAAAAATCTGTAAAAGTTTCGGTCCTAACCTTATTTTGGATCGGGTTGATTTTGAACTGCGGAGTGGAGAAGTCCGGGCTCTGATTGGAGAAAATGGAGCCGGCAAGAGCACCCTGATAAAAATATTGAGCGGAGCTTACCATCCCGATTCTGGCCAGATGTTTATTTCTGGATTTCCTTATCGCCCAACCGGACCGCTTGATGGACGTAGGCAAGGGATTGCCGTCATCTATCAAGAGCTTAATCTGGCTCCCCACCTGACAGTCGAAGAAAATATCTATCTGGGTCAGGAGGAATCTCGCTTTGGATTTATGGAGAAAAAAAAGAAAAGGCTAAAAGTACGAGAACTGCTGGAATTTCTCCATCATCCTGAAATTCAGCCTGGCAGTCTGGTGAAAAATCTTCCCGTGGGAGCAAGACAGGTAGTGGAAATAATTAGAGCCCTCATCAGCCAAGCAAAAATTTTAGTGATGGACGAGCCGACCAGCAGTTTATCTCAGGAAGATACTAAGCGATTATTTGAGGTCATTCATAAAGTGAAAGCCGAAGGAGTCGGCGTAATTTATGTTTCTCATTTTCTGGAAGAAGTTAAAGAAATTGCTGATAGTTTTACCGTCCTGAGAGATGGTCAAGTGGTAGGCAGTGGAGAAATGGCTGGAGTCTCTCTGGAAGAACTCATTGAAATGATGATCGGTAAGAAATTATCTGAACTTTATCCGCACTTCCCTCACCGGCCGGGAGAAGTGGTAATGAGTTGCCAGCAAGTTCAGGGGAAGAAAATGACAGGGGCGATAAGCCTGGAGCTAAGGGAGGGAGAAATTCTGGGAGTGGCCGGCCTTATTGGCTCCGGGCGGACAGAGTTTTTGAGAACAATTTTCGGCCTCGATAGGCTAAAAGAGGGTCTGGTAATAATATCAGGAAGCCTGGTCAGCCGGCTTCAGCCAGGGACAGCTATCAACCGGGGTCTTGGATTTCTGAGCGAAGATCGCCAGACCGAAGGGCTGGCCGCCAGGATGAGCCTGGCCGATAATCTGACCCTCGGCTATTTGAAGCCTTATGTTAAGAACGGCCTATTGAATAACCAAAGGCAAAAGCAGGCCGCCTCTGACTGGATTAATCGGCTAAAAATTAAAGCTCAGTCACCTGAGCAGAAAATCTGGACTCTTTCTGGCGGTAACCAGCAGAAAGTGGCTCTGGCCCGGTTGCTCCATCAACAGGCGAAGGTTTTTCTCCTGGACGAGCCTACCCGGGGAATTGATGTTCAGAGCAAAACCCAGATTTATGAATTAATTGGTCGATTGGCCGCAGACAACCGGGCTGTTATTTTCGTAAGTTCCTATTTTCCAGAATTGCTTGGAATTGGCGATCGAATAGCCGTTTTCCATAGAGGTCAGTTGGTCGAAATCAAGCCCGCGGCTGACTGGACAGAAGCCAGTCTAATGAGGGCGGCGATTACCGGCAAGGAAAATAATTCTGAAAAAAATAAAAAAGTAATTGGAGCAAATTTGTGAAAATAACGGCTGGATATTCCAGACTGAAAAAATTGACCAATCTGCTTGGTCCTTTTATTGGCCTGATTCTGGTCATTTCCATTTTTTCGCTGATGCCAGAAGTGTCAGGCAGATTTTTGCGCCTGGCCAACCTGACCAGCGTGGCTACTCAATCAGTGATTGTAGCGCTTTCAGCCTTAGGGATGACCCTTATCATTATCAGCGGGGGAATTGATCTTTCGGCGGCCTCGAATCTGGCGCTGAGCTGCGTGCTGGTGGCTTATTCCATTAATTTAGGATTATCCCCCCTGCTCGCGGCCTTAATCGGTTTAGTTGCCGGAGGATTAATTGGGTTGGCCAATGGCCTATTGATTACCAGATTGCGCTTGGTGCCCTTTATTGTGACTCTGGGGATGATGGGTATAGCCCGCGGGATAGCTAAATGGGTCGCCCGAAATCAGAAAATTGATGCTCCCCTGACCTGGCTTAATGATCTGATGGTCAGGACCCCACATCCTTCCTGGCTTCTGTTATCGCCTGGAATCTGGCTGATGATTTTTCTATCAATAATAATGGCCGTTGTATTGAAGAAGACTGTTTTTGGTCGCCGGGTAGTAGCCATTGGCTCGAATGAGCTGACTGCCCGTTTATGCGGCATCAGGACCGACCGGATAAAAATAATCGTCTACACAATTTCCGGGCTTTTTTGTGGCCTGGCCGGGGTGATGGAATTTTCCCGTCTGACTGTTGGGGACCCCACGGTAGCCATGGGGTTAGAGCTGGATATCATTGCGGCGGTAGTTATTGGTGGGGGAAGTTTGAGCGGAGGGGAAGGAAGCATCTCTGGGACTTTGATCGGCGTTTTCATAATGGCCTTTTTAAGAAATGGCTGTACCATGATGGGCTGGCCAAATTATTTTCAGGAAATTATTATTGGAGCCATCATCATCATAGCGGTCGCTCTGGATAGGCTCCGCCATCGTCAGGACTGATTTTTTTCCAAGGAAGGGGAGGATCCATTGTCTAATATTAGTGTAAAGAAATTATGGATATGATTATTGATAAGGAGGAATTTCAATGAAAAAAGCGTTGCTAACTTTATCAGTTGCTGCGATTTTTTTGACTGGTATCTTGGCTTATGCTCTGATGGCCCAACCGGCTCAGGGCCAAAGAATGATGGGGTTAAGACCCGGAGCCCAATTGCTAAAAGATGCTCTTCAGCTTACTCCCGAACAGGAAAAAAAGCTAGAAGAGTTCCGGGAAGCTCGCCTGGAAGAGGCCAAAGCGTTCCGGGAAAAGATGCGGCAGATGAACCAGGACCTGAGGAAGTTGATGGCTGACCCCAAAGCAGATGAAAGTAAGATTAATAGCCTGATTGACGAGATTTCCAAACTGCGGGCTGACCGGATGAAAGCCCAGTTTAAAAACAGGAAAGAATGGGAAAAGATTTTTACTCCCGAACAGCTAAAGAAGATTCAGGAATATCGCCAGGATTTCAGGCTGAGAAGGAACCTGATGTTAGGTCCACGTTTCCGGATGGGCTTTCGAACGGGCATGATGTTCAGGCGATGGGGTTTTGGTGCCTGGGGCTGGCGTTAAGACAGGAAATTAGGATATAAAGTTAAGGTAGCTCGGTTTCCAGGTACTGGCTGCAAGTAAAAAGGGCGGTTTTTAAACCGCCCTTTTTTGTTTTTAGAGCTGGTGTCTCATAGAGGGGCGAAGGAGATTATTTAGCAATAAAAGTAGTATTTTGGTTTATTTCTGCTTTCCAGAAATGAAAATTTTAGTAGATGTCCTTT
The DNA here is from genome assembly GCA_002877915.1 of Candidatus Aminicenantota bacterium. GTDB lineage: Bacteria > Acidobacteriota > Aminicenantia > Aminicenantales > Saccharicenantaceae > Saccharicenans. The sequence continues at coordinate 13,423 of PNJE01000033.1, read as the reverse complement.
TTTCTGGACATTGGACACCAAATCTCCGCCTTTTTGAAATTGATTTCCCTGATTAAAGCTGGCACGATAATTGCACATAAAGGGGTGAAAGGAGAAGAAGATGAAAAAAATAATCTTAATCAGCCTGCTTTTAACAGGCGTTTTTTTCTTCTCCAATTCGGCCCGTTCACAAGAATCATATTATCCTTATTCTTATGCCCGAATTAGTTATGTGCAGGGGTCAGCCCAGGTCGATCGAGGAAATGAGCTCGGAATAGAAGCCGCAGAAGTCAACTACGCTTTGACCAATGGGGATAAGGTCATGACTGATGATGGCCTGGTTGAGATAAATTTTGGAAAAAGGAATCTTTTGCGGCTCGGCCGTTATTCAATAGTAGAAATTGCCAGCCTGCCGTCATCTGACGATGAAAATTATTCGCTTTATCTTCACCAGGGGAAGGCTTATTTGAGGATAACCAGCTCTTCTATGGAAAAAGAATTTGCCGTTCATACTCCTGATGCTTCTTTTTATATACTGGACCACGGCCTTTATCGCTTTGAAGTGGGGGCGCAGGGCCAGAGTGGAGTGACAGTTTTAAAAGGCAGTTTAGAAGCTTCTGGACAAGAGGAAAGCCTGGTGTTAGAAGCCGGCGAGTCAATTTCTGCCTCTGATGGCTACCTGGAAAAGTCTCAAGCCGGAGAAAGTTTTGATGATGAGCTGGCCGCTTGGAATTCAGATAGGGATCAATTGCTCTTTAGAACTGAAGAGCAAAGGTCTTCCTATTTGCCAGAAGAAATCAATGAATATGAACCGGAACTCAGTAGTTATGGCCGCTGGGTTTATGAACGGCCCTACGGCTATGTTTGGGTACCGGCGATCACCTTGGCTGATTGGCGCCCCTATTTAATCGGTCGATGGGTCTGGTATCCGCGGATAGGCTGGACCTGGGTTTCATCCGAACCCTGGGGCTGGGCAGTCTATCATTATGGACGCTGGCAATGGCGCTTAGGACTTGGGTGGTATTGGATTCCGACGGTTCAATGGGGACCGGCTTGGGTCCACTGGTACTGGGATGCTGACTTCGTAGCCTGGTGTCCTCTAAGTTACTGGAATAGACCGATGGTAATTATAAACAACCATGTTTATGAGAGGTACAATGAAATTTATTATCCAGTTCAATCGCGAGCCCTGGTGATGGTCAGAAGAAATCAGATCCAGGCTCCCTTTGGCCGTCGGTCGTTGGTTAGACCAGAAGAACTTCGAGGAGTGGAAAAAATAAGATTGGCTGCCAGCCAACCACAGATTAAGCCAGTGGTCAACGCCGGCTGGCGAAACAATTCAACTCTGGTTTCCCCTTCGATTCCGAGAGGAACAAGAGTTTATCCGGAGAACCGGTCTTCCAGACTCAACAAGGGAATAAATTATTCTATCCCGGCGGCTAAGGTTCAGTCGGATCGTATTTTAAGAGAAAACGGGAAGCAGACCAATTACCCTTCAAGGAATAATTATCAAAATCCGACAGTCGAAGCTCTGCGGCCCGGTTTATCTTCATCCAGCACTCTTAAGCCAAGGGTTAATCAAAATAGCCCTGGCCAGAATTATGAGGAGCGAAGAACCAATCCGAATATCCAGCGCCCGACGATTCGTTCTTACCCTGAGAGGTCTGTAGCCGTCCGCTCATCGGCCGATAACCAGCCTCAAAGCTGGAAAAAAGAAAGTAGTTCCAGAGTAAGAGAATACCCTCGAGCAGCCAGAAAAGAGGTAAGCCAAAGTGATTCTTTCCGGTCATATACACCGAAATCTTCGACTACCCGCGAATCTGGCTCCCAGAGGATATCTTCCTCCTATAATTTGCCTACTTTGACCCGTCCTTACAACCAGCCTCAGGTTCGTAATAGGAGCGAAAGCAGCCAGAATCACAATTATTCTTCCAGCCGGTCCGAATCTAACCACTCGACAGCTAACTCTTCCGCTGGAAGCCACAGTCATTCTTCCTCGCCCCGGAAAAAGAATGGTTGAGGCGATAAATTTTTCTTTACTTTTTTTAAAATCAGTGGTATAAAGATTCCTTCCTGTTGTCGCTTTTAGCGATCAGGCCAAATTTCGGTTAGACTTATAGCTTGGTAATTAAGAATTGGAGGTATTTGAGATGACTTCCTGGAAAAAAGGAGTTTTTTCCTTAGTTATGGTCTTTAGTTTGATCTGCCTTGCTTCAGTGGCTTCCTTCAGTCAGCCAACCACTCCTGCTTCTACGACGGTTAAAGAAATAGAAGGCACGGTCAAGGTAGCCGTGGGCAAATACATATATGTACCTGAAGCTCAGGGGCTGGATATTATTCTGGCCGGAGAAGTTCAAGGCGGGCTGGAAAATCTGGTTGGTAAAGCTGTCAGAATCAAAGCGACGGTTCTCCCGGATAGGGCTAACCTGATTGTCGCTGACAGCATTGATCTCAAACAGGGAGATACCTACCAGAATGTTTATACCCGGTCAGGTGAGCCAAATTATGATACTTATTTCAGCCAGCGGGTGAGAGATGAATATGTAGCTTTAAACATAACCGGTATAAACAAACCTGAAGAATGGGAAGGGAAAACCAAGGTTAAAGTTTATGGCAAGCTCGAAAAGTCGGTGGTTAAGGAAGGCGGAACAGAAAAAGAAATCACCCATATAATCATTCTCGATAAAAAAGGTAAGGAATTGGCCAGAGTTATAGTTGACAACCTCACTGATTATGCCAAATTTTATTTGGCTAAATTGAGGCTTTTTGATAAATTCTGGTTTTATCTTAATGTTAAAGAACCGGTTGATAAAAAAATCAGAGTAAGAACCAAGGAACTCTTTCACGCTGACGTAGTTTTTTGCGGGCTTTACTAAAAAATTTTTTAAGGCAAAAATATAAGAAGGGAGGATATTTCCTCCCTTTTTTTTATCTATTTTTCTGGTTAATTGAGCCGGTGGTGAATTGTATTAGCGGCGGCCTTTTAGCTGTCACTCTCAGCTGAGCTAATCAAAAATCAATAAGAAAATCTCGAGAATAAAAGCGGTGATTTTCTTTCTTGCGAGCTCGAAGTCTAAATTTCCCGGGTTTCCGAATTTTTCTGGTTAAAGACTAAAGCCCGCCCCCAGAAACTTTTAGTTTTTACCTCGAGGTAAGTGACGCCCGAGGCTTATTTTTTAAAGGTTTCTAACCAGTTCCCCTAAGCTAAAAATTTTTTCGATTAAATTTTCCTCTAATTTGATGGCTAAGACCTTTCGACCTTTTTCTTTAAGAATGGAGAAATCGGCCAGGGCTTGGGAAATAAAAAGCTGATTAAAAGAGGGAGCAGCTGAGGGTGAAAGAGGCAGGTCTGGAATCGGCACTATTTCTTTTTCCTCAGAAATTAACCCGAGGAAGCTTCCCTTGTCAGAGCCTCCCTTATGAAGCTGCCCGGTCGAGTGAAGGTAAGCGGGACCATAGTTCCAGGTACAGGGAAGAGTTGTTTTTTGAGTAATCTGCCTGGCAAGATTATTTAGGGCTATTTCCAGCTTTTCATCCGGCGGCAGGAAGGCCAGCAGGCTGAGATATTCAGCGGGAGTTTCACGCTTTAGGAGAAAGGATTTAAATTCCTGGAAAAATTTATCGTTGTCTAAATGGAGCTTCACCACAGAGGAAACCGGAGTGGCCGATTGGGCCAAGAGCTCCCTGGTTTTAATTTTTGTCAACTCGACGTCAGGCTGGTTAAAAGGATTTATCTTCATAAAGTAGCCAATGACAGAAGTAGCCACTTCCCAGACAAATAAATGCTCAGCAATTTCTTCAGCCGAAAGAGTTAAATGGATCAACGGTTGACCAAGTTTCAATAGATGGTCAATTCTTGACCGATAAGAAAAATCCTTGCTTTCCTCGAGGTCATAATAAACAAAAATTCTGTCCGGGCTATAACTATCTTTATCCAGTGGAAAAATTTCTATCACCGGAACTATCCCTTTTCCTTCCTTTCCCGTACTTTCAGCAATCAGCTGTTCCAACCAGCGCCCTAAGCTTTTTAAGGATGAGGGCAAAATTAGAGTTAATTTGTTTTTGCTCAGGTGGCTTAAACTGCCGATAGTTGTCCCGATTTTAATTCCGGGATGGTCGTAATTGCCGGCCTGGAGTTCAGAAAGACTCCTTATGGCCGGGGAAAGAAATTTTTCCAGATCGTATCCGATTAAGGCGGCCGGAAAGAGACCAAAGGGGGAAAGGGCAGAAAACCTTCCGCCGACATCTGGGAATCCCGATATAATCATCCTGAAATTAAGCTCGGTGGCGATTTTTTCCAACCGGGTTCCGGGGTCGGTAATAGCCACAAAGTTTTTTCCAGCTTCGAAGCCGTAAATTTCAACTTGCTGTTGATAAAAATAATTAAAAAGGCTGAGAGTTTCGGTCGTAGTGCCGCTTTTGGATGAAACAATAAATAAGGTTGGCTTTTTTTCAGTTTGTCGCCCTACCTCTTTAACCATAGCAGGGCAGGTAGAATCCAGAACTTTAAATTCGGGATAACCCGGTCGGGGACCGGCTAACTGGCTTAAAGCTTCAGGAGCCAGGCTGGAACCACCCATTCCGAGGAGGACGATTAATTTTATTCCCGAAGCCCTGAAATCTTCTGCTTGCCGGGCATAACTTTCAAGAAATGGCTTAATTTTCAGCGGGCTGTTTAGCCAGCCTAAGCGATTGGAAATTTCTTCATCTTTTTCTTTCCAGAGGGTAAAATCTCTCTGAAAAAGCCGATCAATAAATTGGATTTTGATAATTTCTTGCCGGGATTGATTTAAGTCAGAAGCCCAGGGGTTAAGGTTAAAAAATTCAAGTTTCATAACTGAATTATACTACATAATTAAGGGATAATTTATCGGAATTTAGCTTGATTTTAAGCCGCTAATATTGTTACCACAGCCCAATGAGGCTTTTCGGGGAGAAGATAATATGAGGAAGAACGCTAAAATTTTTAATCTTTCAAATTATCCAGCCGGGAAAGATCGGGATGCTTTAGGTGAAAATTAGTGGCTAATTGATAAGCTTTAGCCAACCGCAGCGCCTGACCTTCTTTAAACAGGTTGCCGGTAAAGGAAATGCTCAGGGGATGACCCTTTTCATCAAAGCCGCAGGGAACAACCACCGTCGGATGACCAGTTAGATTGGTTATAAGCAAGCTGGTTCCAACTGAGGTGGAAACATAAACATCGATTCCTTGGAGCTTTTCAGCCATCTGTTCAATGAGCAACGTTCTGATTCGGTTAGCCTGCAGATATTCAACCGCTGGAATGAATCGCGCCTGGCGGAATACGTTAGGCCAGGCATCACGACCCTGCCTGACCATCTTTTCATCCAGGTTTTTTCTGGTTACTTCATCGAAAGCGGCAGCCGCCTCGGCATTAAGAATGAAGCTAATCGGTTCTGGGTCGATTTCAGGTAGGTCAAGTTCAATAAGGTTTACTCCTAAGGATTTAAGAGTTTCCAGAACAGCCAGGTATTTTTCTTTGTTATGGCGCACCTGGTCAAATGATTTCTTCAGGTAGCCAACCTTGATGTTTTTCAGGTCTTCCCGCCCGTTGTAAGAAAAAGGAAGGTCATAAACTGTTCGGTCCTTTCCATCTGGTCCGACCATCGCCCTGAAAATAAGGGCCAGGTCTTCGACTGTCCGGGCTATGGGCCCGATTTTGTCCATGCTCCAGCTCAAGGCCATAGCTCCATAACGGCTAACCCGACCAAAAGTTGGCCGAAGCCCTGAAGTGCCGCAGCGAGTGGAAGGAGAAACTATTGAGCCCCAGGTTTCGGTACCAATAGCAAAAGCCACCAGACCGGCAGCAGTGGCTGAGGCTGAACCAGCCGATGAACCGCTTGAACCCTGCTCTGGATCCCAGGGGTTTCTGGTCATTCCACCAAACCAGACATCGCCCCAGGCCAGTTCGCCCAGGCTCAGTTTGGCTACCAGGACGGCCCCAGCTTCAGTTAATTTTTCAAAAACAGTCGAGTTTTCATTTATGATTTGATTTTTATAAATCGGCGAACCCCAGGTGGTCGGATAACCTTTGACGGCCAGCAGGTCTTTTAGACCGTAGGGGATACCATGGAGAGGACCGCGATAGTGGCCGGCAGCCAGTTCTTCATCAGCTTTTCGGGCCTGCTGAAGAGCCAGTTTTTCGGTCAGGGTAATTAAGCAATGAAGCTTCGGTCCATATTTTTTTAATCTTTCTAAATAAAGTCTGGTCAGGAATTCCGAACTAATCCGCCTATTCCGTATCAGCCAGGCTAAGTCAGTTACTGGATAAAAAGCCAGATCTTCAAGGTTTTCCGGTACGGCTACTTCCTTTGGTTCGTCGTAAATGAAAAAATCCTGGTTTTTAAATTGGCTCCAATCAAACCCAGCCGGCAGGGGATTAAAAATCAGGGCCGGCGGAACCGAATTGGGAAGGCTTACTCCCCTCATTTTTTGATAATTGGATAGGTTTTCTCTGAGGTCAGGGAGCATCATTTCTTTTTCTTTGGCTGTAAAGTTCAGTCCAACCAATTTTTCAGCGGAGGAGATATCCTGGGTGGTAATGGTTTTTCCTTTGAGGTAATAAAGTGTCAACGCCCCTCCAATGACCAAAAGAACGCCAAGACTCAATATGACTACCGTCAGATTAATGGTGCCCTTTTTTGATTTAAAAATCATGGTCTTTACCGCTCCTTTCCTGAATGGCTTTCTTTTTATTTAAATCAAATTGACGCCTGCAGGTCAAGAATATCTTATAAATAAACCGAGCCACAACCTCCAGCGGGTGCTTGACATATTTAGGGAGCTGTTATATTTTGCCAGCTTACAGTCGCATTTCTGGTAAGAGGTTAGAAGTGGAAAATCAGCTTAGAAGCCAGGTTGGATTTTTGTCTCCGGCCAGCAAGTTCTATCGGTTTATTATGCTGGCCTTCATTGCTTCTCTTTCTTTTGGCTGCTACTTTGCTTATGACATTGTTTCGGCTATTGCCCCTTCTCTAATTGAGGAACTTAAAGTTCCCCGAGAAACCGTGGGCACTTTTTTTACCATGTATAGCCTGGCCGCGGTTTTAGCTGTACTGATTGGTGGTATTCTGGTTGATAAATTGGGAACCAGAAAAGCCAGTTTTCTTTTTTCTTGCTTAATATTGATCGGAGCGATGCTGGTCTGGAGAGCCAAGAGCATTCCCCTATTTTTCCTTGGCCGGTTTATTTTCGGGGCTGGCTCGGAACCGTTGATTGTTGCCCAGAGCGCTATGCTGGCCCGCTGGTTCCGCAATAAGGAGCTGGCTTTTTCTTTTGGAGCGACTCTGACCGTTAGCCGTCTTGGCTCGTTATTTGCCTTCAATACCGGAGAGCTTATTTCTAAGTATTTTGGTGGCTTTCGCTATGCTCTCCTGGCTGCGGTTCTGGCCTGCGGGCTTTCTCTTGTGGGAAATATCTTCTACCTATTGCTAGATAAGCGGGGAGAAAAGGTTCTGGACCTGAAAAAAGAAGAAGTCACGGAAAAAATTAATTTCCGAGATATAAAAGAATTTAAGCCCACCTTTTGGTATATTATTGCTCTTTGTTTTACTTTTTATTCAGCCATTTTTCCCTTTACCGCCCTTTCTACCGACTTTTTCGTAGATAAATGGCATATCGCCCGGACGGCCGAATCAGCTGGAGGATTTATTTCGCAGGTGTTCAACAATTTCCTTCATCTGTTTAGCACCGCCGGCGGCATCAGTTCTATCATCATTTTTGCTTCGATGGTTTTTGCACCTTTTGCCGGCAGCTTGATAGATAAAATCGGGAAAAGAGCGAGCCTGATGGCTTTTGGCTCCTTACTGCTTATTCCCTGCCATCTGCTGATGGGCCTGACCTATATTTATCCTGCTTATCCTATGATTTTCCTGGGTATTGCTTTCGTCCTGGTTCCAGCCGCTATGTGGCCGTCAGTACCTCTGGTAGTTAGAGAAGAAAGAACGGGGACGGCCTTTGGTTTGATGACTGCTATTCAAAATATCGGTCTGGGGCTTTTCCCATTGCTTAATGGTTTTCTCCGCGATCGGACCCACTCTTATACGGCTTCCTCTTTAATGTTTGCCAGCTTAGGCTTCGTGGGGTTAACTTTTGCCCTTCTTCTGAAGCGCGCCGACATCAGGGAAGGTGGGGTCCTGGATGCCGCCAGAAAAAAGCTTGATTCTTGTTAAATTAGTTTTTCAATTTAATATTTTTAAATCTTTTTCTTTTTGTTGTTTATTTGAAAAAATAGATATGTGCAGGTCCTGATTTTTTTTGGCCGTAAAATCAAAGCCCCCTTTATCATTTAATCTGATAGCCCAGTTTGCCTGGCTTATCCTTTAAAAACTTTGAAGACCTAAAATTTAAAAGGTAAAAACTTCGATATTTTTTTCTTTAGGCTCGGAAAAAACTTTAGCTACTGACCGGGGTGGAATCTTATTTTCAATCCGTTTTGATTATTTGAACATAAACTTTTCTGCTCCTGGGACCATCAAACTCACCCAGAAAGATTCCCTGCCAGGTTCCCAGAACCAATCGGCCACTCTCGATGATTAAATTCACGGAGCTACCGATAAGAGAAGCTTTAACATGAGCGGGGGCGTTTCCTTCAAGATGACCATAAGGAAGACTTTCCGGGGCAATGTTCCTCAAAACTAAAAGGATATCATTCGTAACTTCAGGATCAGCATTTTCGTTAATGGTCAGGCCGCAGGTAGTATGGGGAACATAGATAGATACTAATCCATTTTTGATGCCGGCCGATTCTACCAGGCTTTTTACCTTGGCGGTGATATCAATAAATTCTTCTTTTTTTGTTGTTTTTAAGCTCAAAGTTTCCATCTTCTTCCTCACTTTATTTTTTTAAAAAATTCTCTTGACAAAATTTATTCAAAGTAATTATATATAGGCGTAAAGCACAAGATTTAGTATCCAAGGGCGATGTGTAGCACAAAATATTGTTTTTTCAGATATTTTCTTCATTCCCTTCAATATAGCAAGTATATCATAATAATCAGCTATTTGGGCAACAATATTGAACCAAAATTTATAGATTTAAGGAGGAAGGAATGGTTAAAACCAGCAAGATTACCAGAATAAAGAAAAGGGATGGCAGCCTGGTTGATTTTATCCAGGAAAAAATTACCCAGGCTATCTACAAGGCGATGCGTTCCCAGGGAATTGATGACCTGATGGAAGCCCAGCATGTTTCTGATATTGTAGTTTTTGTTCTGGAAGAAAAGTTTGGTGGTTATACCGTTCCTTCCGTGGAGCAAATCCAGGATATTGTTGAAATGGTCCTGATGAAGCAGGGCTATCACGAGGTAGCTAAATCTTACATTCTTTATCGGGAGAAACATAAAGCTATTCGAGAAGCCAAGCAGACGGGAATTAATCTGGAAAGGTTAATCAAAGATTACCTCAATGATCAGGACTGGAAAGTACGGGAGAATTCTAATGAAGGCCAGGTTAGTTTTTCCGGACTTAACGCCAGAATATCAGGGGAGGTCCTGGCCAACTTTGCTCTGAATAATCTTTATTCTGAAAGAATAAAGAGAGCTCACCTCGAAGGTGAATTTCATATCCATGATCTTTCTTACCCTATTGTAGGCTATTGTGCCGGCTGGTCCATGGAAAATCTTTTACGTAAGGGATTTGGTCATGTCCCCAATCAAGTTCATTCTCATCCAGCCAAGCACTTAGAAACAGCCACTCTGCACATGGTTAATTACATCGGCACGATGCAGGCCGAGTTTGCCGGGGCCCAAGCCTTTGCCAGCGTGGACACTTTTCTGGCTCCTTTTGTCCGGGCTGATAATCTTACCTACGAGCAGGTCAAGCAGGACATTCAAAAATTAGTGTTCGGGTTGAATGTCCCCTCGCGCTGGGGATGGCAAACTCCTTTCTCCAACCTGACTTTTGATTGGATTGTTCCTGATGATTTGAAGAATAAAAAAGCCGTAATCGGCGGGGTGGAGGTTGATACCTGTTACGGTGATTACCAAAAAGAAATGGACATGATTAATCGGGCCTTCCTGGAGTTGATGATTGAAGGCGACCAGAAGGGAAGAGTTTTTACCTTTCCTATTCCCACTTATAATATAACCAGGGACTTTGACTGGGATAGCCCCAACGCCCGGTTATTATTTGAAGCTACGGCCAAATACGGCATTCCCTATTTCCAAAATTATATAGGCACCAATCTCAATCCCGGTGATATTCGGGCGATGTGCTGCCGACTTAACCTGGATCTAAGAGAATTGAGACGCCGTCCGGGAAATATGTGGGGAGCGGGCGAACAGACAGGCTCTATTGGGGTGGTCACCATCAATCTCAATCGCATAGGATACGAGGCTCAGTCAAAGCAGGAATTCTTTGATAAGCTGAAGGAGATGATGATTCTAGCGAAGGAATCTCTGGAAACTAAAAGAGAAGTGGTCAATAACATGCTGGAAAGGGGCTTGATGCCCTACACCAAAGTCTACCTTGGTCATTTCGAAAATCATTTCTCCACCATTGGTCTATGCGGCATGCATGAAGCCTGTATGAATTTTCTGGGTAAAGGCATCGGCACTCCCGAAGGCAAGGAGTTTACTATAGAAACGCTCAATTTTATGCGAGAGGTGCTTAAGGATTTTCAGGAGGAAACCGGTCACCTCTATAATCTGGAGGCTTCGCCAGCGGAATCAACTTCTTATCGTTTAGCCCGACTCGACCGACAGAAGTACAAAAATATCTACACCTCGGGTACAGATAAATTTCCTTATTTGACCAATTCCACCCAGCTCAACGTTGATGCCACCAGGGATATCTTTGAGGCTTTAAAGCATCAGGAAGATGTTCAATCTCTTTATACCGGGGGGACCATTTTCCATGCTTTCCTGCCCGAAGCCATTGACTGGAAAAGCTGCCGCCGGTTGGTGCAGAAAATTGCTGAGACTAAAATTCCTTACTACAGTATTACTCCTACTTTCAGTGTATGTGAAAACCATGGCTATATTCCTGGAGAACATCAGGTATGTCCGAATTGCGGCTCAGAGACTGAAGTTTATTCCCGAATTGTCGGCTATCTGCGTCCAGTAAAAACCTGGAATGATGGTAAGCAGCAGGAATTTAGGGATCGCACGCCATATTCTAACTTAATTTAAATATAGTTTTTATTTTTAGAAAATTTATAAAGGAGCAGAACGAAGGATGAATTTTTTAGTGTTTACCCTGCCAGGCTGTTCTAAATGTGATCGGCTTAAAGAGGTAATGAAGCTCAAAGGGATAGAAAGCCAGGAATTTGATGTCAGCACCAAGGACGGCCGACTGAAGATACGCGAATATATAAAACTATTGCGCCGGGATAGTTCGGGAAGTGTCCTCATTCCAACCCTGATTATTGAAGACAATGGCCTGGCCACAGCGGTATTGAATTCAGCCGAGGAGCTGGAATTGTGGTTGAAATCAAGGGTTTAGAAAAGTTCGCCTCGAAGGATTTTCCTGGCCTTATTTCTTCTACCGTTTTTCTGGCCGGTTGCAACTTCCGTTGTCCTTTCTGCCATAATTCTGACCTGGTGCTTAGACCCAATCAACTTCCGACGATCGATTTCGATTTTTTTTTGAGCTATCTTGATTCCAGAAGAAACTGGCTCGATGGAATCTGTCTCAGTGGTGGAGAGCCTTTGCTCCAAGATGAAGTTGAAGTTCTCGCCCGGGTGATTAAAGACCGTGGATTGAGGTTGAAAATTGATACCAATGGCTCTTTTCCTGAACGTCTCGAAAACCTGATTAAAGAAGGACTAGTAGATTTTGTAGCCATGGATATTAAGGGTCCTTTAAATAAGTATCCTCAGATTGTCCGGGCCAAGGTGGACATAACAAAAATTGAATTAAGCGCGGCCATAATAAAAAACTCGGGATTAGAATATTTATTCAGGACAACTGTGGTTCCCGGGCTAATAGAGGAAGCGGATTTATTGGAGATAGCTGAATGGTTAAACGGAGCTAAGATGTTTCAACTGCAGCAATTTGTTCCCCAAAATACTCTTGACCCAGAGTTTTTAAAATTAAAGCCCTATCCGGCAGAAGAACTTTATCGGTTGGCTCAAAAGCTTAAACCATATTTTGCTGACGTCAGAGTGGAAGGAGCTTGATAAGGAGTTCGCTCATGAAAGTAAAAATAAAAAAGATTTCTCCCCAGGCCAGGATTCCGGTTTATCAACATGCCGGAGATGCCGGCATGGATTTATTTTCCTGCGTGGAGATGATTATAGAACCTGGAGAGACAAAAGCTGTTCCTACAGGAATTCAGATGGCTATTCCTCTGGGTTATGTGGGGCTCATCTGGGATAAAAGCGGAATTGCTCTCAAAGGAGTTCACCGTCTGGCTGGGGTAGTGGATGCTGGTTATCGAGGTGAGGTCAGGGTTGTTTTGACTAACATTGGGCCAGAACCATTTATTATCACGGCTGGAATGAAAATTGCTCAAATGCTAATTCAACCGGTAGAAACGGCTGAAATCATAGAAGTCGAAGAACTGGATAAAACCGACCGCGGAGAAGGGGGATTTGGTTCGACTGGGTTGTATTGACTGTATTGCATTGAATTAATAATCCTGGCCAGCCCTTTGGTTTTTTATTCAGACGTTAAAAAATAAGAAGGTCTTTTAAAGTAGCTTTTGTTCTATTATTTTTATTTCATTTTAATTTGAGAGAAATTGAGTAGAAGAAACCGATTTTTCCCTCCATTATTTTTTATTTTTAATAACCAGGCTGAAGGCTTATGAAAGTTAGCCTGGCTAAATAGCCAGCCAATCAAGATAATATTTTTCCTGGAATTACTGGTACTTGCCCATGATGTAATTCTGCAGGTGTTCAATAGTTATTTTCTGGCTGGTGATTATGGATTTAACCACATCACCAATCGAAATAATGCCGACCAGCTTGTTTTGTTCCAGGACTGGAAGATGGCGAATTCTTTTTTCGGTCATCAGGGCCATGCATTCTTCCGAGCTGCAGTTAGGCTCGATGAAATAAATCTGAGTGGACATAATTTCTTTGACCGGGGTCTCGAGAGAAGATTTTCCCTTGAGGACCACTTTACGAGCATAATCTCTTTCCGAGATAATTCCCACTACCTGTTCATTTTCTATCACCACCAGGGCCCCGATGTCTTTATCGGCCATGATTTTAAGAGCCTCATAGACCGTGGCCTCAGGTGAGATAGTCCACACCTGAGATCCTTTTTCTTCAAGAATTTGCTTAACAGTTATCATTCTCCCTCCTTAAAAAACCTGAACCTCTTTTTATTATCCATTGATGACCCAGGCCTTCTGTTGCCCGTTCATATACTAAATTAATTAAAGCTCACCTGTCAACTGAACCCGAGACCAGTCGGGAAAAAGATTGAAACCAGAACGGCCATTTAGCCAATTTGTCCCTAACTGAGATAATTTTTGGC
>PNJE01000118.1 GCA_002877915.1 Candidatus Aminicenantota bacterium | reverse complement strand
TAATCTTCCGCCAGTATTCAGTCGCTTGGGTATTTTAACAACTGCAAAAGCCATTGAGGTACTCCCTATTCGTTGGACAGAAAATTAGGCTGGTTTAAGGTGGAATATTGACCCGTCTTGGTTATTATTTTTAGCATTTAAGATATCCATCTCATAAGATTTTTTGCTGGCCGAATGTCCAAAATAGACCTTGTCTGGCGTCCGGTATCCTACGGTATCCTAAACCTTGATCTAACCTCTCTGTATTCTAAAACCAAAAATAGGCCTTCAAGCTTTGCTTTGCTTCTTCCGTGGTTCTATATCCTATACTCATGAAGATGAATTCCGTCATATTTCAATGTCATTTATCATATGTCCCTTAATCTTCAACCAGCCCCTCAGCCTCCTTACCCCATAAAAATGGCCATTTTACTATATCTCCTTGGAAGCTATGGCTGGCCATTTTGCACCTTATCCCACTATCCAGCTTTTGTGGAGCATTTCTCCAGGCATCGGTTACTTTGAGGGATCCGCAACTCGCCCTAAGAATAAAATTGCCCCCGTTTGTTTCTCCTGAATTATAAAAACAAAAGGATGGTCCGCTCGGAAAATAAATTTTTCCATAACCATTTTAATGCCCATAATTACAGCAGTGGCCGCAGCCGCTTCGGTACCTTCCTCATTTACTTCAACAAAAGCCTGGTGAATTACTTCTTTAACATAAAGGTCCTTTCGGCCATCCATACCGGAAAAATCAGCCCGAGACATAGAAAAGGCTGTCGGCATTCCCATTTTCCCCAGCAGTCCTTTTTCCCCGCCCATTAAATATTTGGTATCAAACTTAAATTTTGGGAGATATACATCAACTTTCTCTTTTTTCATTAGGGACTTGAGTTCAGCAAGCTTATCAGCTTTGAGATAAGGCTCAATCTTCAGAAGATCCTTTTTGGGCAATAATACCAGCATCGATACCTCGTTATCGACATACGGTAGCTCGATCAATTGAAGGTCTTCGTTTTCCAGGTAGTTAAATTCTTTGTCTTTTAAAAACATCATTGGAACCTTAACTTTTCTGCCAGAATTAATCAGAAAATCTGCTTCCTTTGTATTTTCCTTTAAGAACTGATTTTCCCATTTACCTTTAAAATAGATGGCATTGGTTAGAACCAGCCTGGTGAGAGAATCAAGGACTTTCTGGGGAATCAAATCCTTGATCCGTTCGTTAGTTTGGCTTTCCACCCATTTGTTAATAATCTGACGAGAAGTTTCAGTTTCCCTAATAAAATCCAGATTAGCCACTTTTCCCCCGTAATATTTTTCTATTGTCCCAAAATATTCGGGCAGGAAAGGAAAACCCTTCTGTGCCCATAAGGCATTAGCCATCCGCAAGTCATATTTTTTATTTTTTTGATTTATCTTACTTATAACCTCGGACCAGCCCCGCCTTAATGTTTCCATATCATCCGAAAAATGAAATACCGATCTTATTTCCTCGGCCGTCTCTCCTCTGGCTCCTTCATAAGTCATGGCTAAAGCTACTGATAGACTTAAAGGTGAGTAGAAAATATTACCCGGCTCGCTTTTAAGAAAAGAATAAAGATCAAAGGCAAATTGATTGCTGGAATTTATTACCTTATTGGCCTCAGATTCAAGGGTTGATCGGTCATTCTGGATTGAGGGGGCATCGGGAAGACTATTTCCCTTTCCCAAAACAGCCCCTGGGGAAAATTTCAAACCGACCAATCCAGAAAAGATTAATATTGCCAAGCAAAAAATAATTATCCGACTACTTCGATTTTTCATCAGAGCACCCCTTCCAATATTTTTATTTATTCCTTTTTAAAATTTTCATTTCCCATAGAAAACTTCATTATATTTTTTTTACTCTAACCAGATCTCATTTTATCTGGTCTCTGGCCATATCAATAGCTCTCATTAACAAAGAAATATCCTCTGGATATTCCCACGAATCTGATGGCTTATTATCGAAGACCACTTCCTGGTTTTTATCATCGTAGCCGTGCCATTCGAGCAATTTTGTGGCTAACAAGATATCATCCATTTTTGTCAGGTATTTTTTGGTTATTTTAGTAGTTAAACTGGAGTGAGTTACTTCACTTAAAACCCAATAGGTAATGGTCTTATTATCTTTATCAGCCACAATGGTATCGAAATCAATATAATCCTTCCTGACTTCACCTGAGGAGAGACTCAGAGTCCCCACGTATTGCCAGTTAGTGGCCAGGGCGAAATTTCTAACTGCCAGAAGGGCAAAAATGGCCAAAAACAATCCCGCCAAAAATTTAATTTTCATTATTGTCTCCTTCTAAATTGTTTATTAAACGAATATAATTATATAACAATTGTAGGCTTTTTAGTCTTTTAATCAAAGATAATTTTACTAACTGAGGCTAAAGAGAAGAATATAAGCTAAATCAAAGTATCGTAATATTTCTGGTAAGCTGGAGGCTGAATGAAAGTAAAAAAACAAAAACTGATGACCTTAATTTTAATTTTGGTTTCTTTTCTGCTGTTATCCTCGCCTTTTCTAAAAGCTGAGAGCACTGAACAAAATTCTCAACCGGAACTCAGCCAGCCGATAGTCACAGTTAAGCCCATTCCACCTGAAGGACCGATTCTGCCCGGGCAGACTTTTGATCTTATTTTAGAATTGGCTATCGCTTCTGGCTATCATATTAACTCAGATAAACCTGGAGACGAATTACTGGTAGCGACCTCAGTGGAAATGAAGGAAGATCCCTTTGTCAAAGTAAAAGAAATTATTTTCCCGGAAGCCAAAAAGAAAAAATTCCCGTTTTCTGAAAAACCTCTTTCTATCTATGAGGGCCAGATCAAAATTAAAGTTAAGATGAGCTTAAATGAATCTTTTAAAGCTAAGAACCTAAACCTTGAAGGCCGCCTCCGCTATCAGGCCTGTGATAATCAAGCTTGCCTTCGTCCGATGTCCGTACTATTCAAGGTAAGCTTGCCTGTTACTTCAAATTAGGCGCCTTACAGCAATAATAAATAAATTAACCTTCTGAAACCAATAACTATAAGAATAAGTTTTATTATTAGTCTTATTGTAAAAATCAGGTTTTTCTGAGATAATGAATAAAATTAATTGAAAGGATTCCCTATGAAAAAATCATTCTCTAAAATTGTGTTGGCAGTATTGCTGGCTTTTTCCTTAGTTGTTTGCTCCCAGAAAAGCTCTTCTTCTGAATTGACCTTTTCACCAGAAAAAGCCAAGCCTGGAGAAACGATTACCTTTTCCTATCTGCCGGCTGACAAAAACCTTTCTTCTCGAGATAAATTTAACCTTTATGTCTATTCTTTTTCCAGGGAGTTGCCCGAAGTAAAATTGGTCGAGTTGAAAAAAAGTGGGAAAAAATGGGTGGGAACTTATGTCGTAGATAAAAAGGCCTACGGTCTAATTGCCAAAATTAAACTGGATAAAGATAACGAGGATACTAATCAGGGTAAAGGTTATATTTTTGCTCTTTATTCTCCCGACGGCAAAATTGTACCTGGCTACAAAGCTGGCCTGGCCTTAGCTTATACCTCCTGGGGACAGCTGGTCGGAATTAATCAAGATTTAAATGAAGCTTTAAAACTAACCGAAGAAGACTTTCAGACTAATCCTCAGATAAAAAAGGAATTTGTCAATAGCTACCTTCGTCTTCTTCAGAATGTCAAGCCAGAAGGCTGGGATAAGAAAATTCAGTCTTTTCTGGATGAGGTTTCTACCCAGGCGGATCTGGACGATTCTACTTTAACTACTCTTTACCGCTTTTATGCTCAGGTTGGAAACCAGGAAAAAGCCATGGCTCTGCTCCAGCAGGCTCAAAGAAATCCCAAGGGTGAATTTTTCCAGATCCAGGCGGTCATGCAGCTTCAATCCACCCAAGATTTAAAACAGCGACTGGAGTTATTCCAAAAGTTTAAAGCCGACTTTCCAGATTCTAAATATATAGATTCTATAATCGGGATGATCGCTCAGAATTTATTTGAAGAAAAGAAATTAGAAGAAGCCGCAAATTTTTTAGATGAAAATCGCCCGAACGTTCAGCCCTACTATTTTTATGTTATTGCTTCTCAGGCTAATCAGAACGAAGGTCAATCGGACTTAGCTTTAAAAGCAATCGATAGCGGACTTTCCCTCCTGGCCGAGCAGCTTAAGAACCCAGATAAATTTAAGCCCGCTTATTACACTGCTGAAGAATGGAGGGAGGAAATGGAATCCAATCTCCAGCCGATGTTCCTGTCCCTGAAAGGCAATTTATTGATGAAAAAAAGACAGTTTGAAGAAGCGGCCGGTGTTTTAAATCAAGCCTATGAAGCCAGCCAGGGCGGACAGCCAGCCATTACTGTGGCTTACTCGCAGGCTTTACTTCAAAGCAAAAAATATGCCCAGGCTAAGACAGTACTGGAAGCCACAGCTAAAAAGGGCTATACCGGACAGCAGATAATGGACCTTTTAAAACAGGCTTATGCCGGAGTTCAGGGTTCGGAAGAAGGCTGGGATAAGTACCAGAAAGAAATAGAAAAAGCAGCTACAGACTTCCTTAAGGCTGAATTGACGAAGCAGATGATAAGCCTGCCAGCTCCCTCATTTGAATTAAAAGACCTCGAAGGAAAACCGGTCAAGCTGGCGGATTATTCTGGGAAAGTGGTGATTCTGGACTTCTGGGCTACCTGGTGCGGTCCTTGCCTGAGTTCTTTCCCCGGGATGAAGCAGCTGGTGGAAGAATACCAAAAAGATCCCTCGGTTGCTTTTATTTTCGTCAATACCTGGCAAGAAGAAGCCAATAAAGATCAGGTTGTAAAAGATTTTCTGGCTAAAAATCAGTATCCATTTAACGTTCTCATAGACGGCGAAAATAAAGTGGTATCCCAGTACAATGTTTCGGGCATACCGACTAAGTTTATTATCGACCCCAAGGGAAAGATCAAATTTAAAGTGGTCGGATTTGAGGGCAGCACAGAAAAAATGGTGAATGAAGTAAAATTGATGATTGAATTGGCCCGGGGTAACTAATTTAAAGAAACAGAAGAGAAACTTATTCTCTTTAAGGCGATTAAATCCGGCAATTATCGCCTTTTATCTTTTTTAAATTAATTTCAAATTGCAGATGGGAAGGGCTATAATTAAGCTTCCAAGTCAGGAGGTTAAAAATGGAAGATAAAAAGAAACACTATTTAGAAACTGAAATCATTCATGCCGGCTATTATCCGGACCCGTTGACTCGAAGTATTTCTCCTCCTATCTACCAGACTTCAACCTTTGGCTTCGAAAGTGCTGAACAGGGAGCGGCTCTTTTTACTGGTAAAGAGAAGGGCTTTATCTATACCCGTCTGGGTAATCCGACGATCGAAGCCCTGGAAAAGGCTGTAGCTTCCCTGGAAAAAGGATATGCCGCTCTGGCAACTTCTTCAGGAATGGCAGCTGTCTCTACGGTTTACTTAACTTTCCTGGAAAAAGATGCTCATATGATTGGCACAGCCGCACTCTATGGTTCATCCAGGACAGTAATTGAAACCGAGTTTAATCGTTTCGGGGTAACTTCAGATTTTGTGGATACTTCCAACCTGGAAGAAATTAAAAAAAGAATAAAAAAGAACACCAAGCTGCTTTATATCGAAAGTCCGGCCAACCCGACGATGGCGATGACTGATATTCAAGCTTGTGCTGAAATAGCCAAGCAGCACGGCTTAATTTTAGCAGTAGATAACACCTTCGCTTCCCCGGTGCTACAAAACCCCCTGGAACTGGGGGCCGATGTCGTCATTCACAGCGTGACCAAATTCATCAACGGGCACACTGATGTGGTGGGCGGAATCATCATCAGTAAGACAGCTGAGCTTCATCAACGTCTGCAGAAAGTTCTGAGACTGATGGGGGGCACCATGGACCCGCATCAGGCCTGGCTGGTGTTGCGCGGTCTTAGGACTCTCTATCTCCGGGTGGAAAAAGCCCAGGAGAATGCTCAGAAAATCGCTAACTGGTTAGAACAGCATCCCAAGGTAGCCTGGGTTAACTACCCTGGCCTTCCTAGCCATCCGCAATACGAATTAATGAAAAAGCAGATGAAGGGCTCCGGTTCGATGATTTCTTTCGGCCTCAAAGGCGGTTACCAAGCAGGTCTTAAATTGATCAATAACGTTAGGCTCTGCACCCTGGCTGTCTCTCTCGGCGGAATCGAAACTCTCATCCAGCATCCCGCCAGCATGACCCATTCCTCAGTGCCGAAGAAAGAGAAAGAAGAAGCTGGAATCACTGACGATCTTATTCGCCTATCTGTTGGTTGTGAGGCTTATGAAGACCTGAAAGCTGACCTGGAGCAAGCCCTCGAGCAGTGTTGATTAAATAGCCGCGAGGCTAAATAAAAAATAATAGAAAAAGGGTCTCTTTTATTCTTTTTCTTTAGCCGAAAAAGATTCCGGAGAAATTATAGTAGACCAGCCACCAACTAGGTGGACTTTTGTTACTAAACTGGCCAATTAAAATTTTCAGCTGATATTCATTTATCTTATTTAAGGGCACTCATTTTAAGCTGTTCAGCCAAGTCTCCTTCTGCCCTGACATAAATGCCGCTGCCGGTAGCAATTAATTGGCCGTTGGCTCGTAACAGCCGGCCTTCGGTGAAAAACACTTTACCTTTGCGGCCGGTGACCCAGCCCTCCGCTCGTAATTTTTCTCCAATGATGGCAGGTTTTTTAAATTCAATTGTTAGCTTAGAAGTAACGGCCAGGATATTATCCTGAAGAATCGCCTTAATCATAACTTCATCCAGAATAGAAGAGATAATTCCGCCATGAAGAACTCCCCGGTATCCTTCGAAATGCTGCCCCGGGACGAGTTCGGTCCAGGCTTTCCTTTCTCCCGGGTCAAAATAAAAGTTTAATCTCAGACCAGCTGGGTTTTCATCTCCGCAAACAAAGCAGCCGTTATAATTGATTATTTTTTCAATCATCGGTTTCAAATTCCATGAAGTTCATTCTGGCCGACATCACTTTAAATTTCTTTGTTTCAGCTATCTGCCCCTTTGAAACTTCAACCTGATAATCACCAGGTTTTACTCTGATTTTCTGCCCCTCAGGCTTTAAATCCCAGGTAAACTCGTTCAGGCCAGCTTTAAATTGAACTTCCATTTCCTTTAATACTTTGCCAGCCAAATCTTTAACCGCCAGTTGCCCGGAGCCATCGGTCTTGGCATAGACCAGAAATCGAGCTTGGGGCTCAGGTCCAACTTCAACTTCCCTTCTTCCGGCCGGGAGGCTGACTTCGTCGGGCTCGAAGACATAAAGTTCCTTAGCCAGTACCTGAGGAGTCATTTGTTCAATCTTCTGAACTGGCAAAACAAATACCCCCCGCCCATGGGTCCCGATGATGAGTTCCTTCTCCCGAGGTTGAATCTTCAGATCATAGACTGGCTGGGTGGGCAAATTAGCTCTTAAGGATTGCCAGCTTTGACCGCGATCGAGGCTAACATAGACAGTCAAGTCCGTCCCTAAATAAATAACATTCTCGTTCACCGGGTCTTCTCTTATGACGTTACAGCCTTCATCGGGCAGGTTATTCTTTATTGAAACCCAAGTCTTCCCATAATCTTCCGAAGCATAAACATAGGTGCTGAAATCATCCTCCCGATATCCAATCATTGTCAGGTAAACCCGACCGGGTTGGTGGCTGCTAACTTCAATCCTGGTAACCCACTTTTTCGGCAATCCAGCAATAATTTTTTCCCATGAACAACCGCCATTCTTAGTGACCCAGACATTACCATCATCGGTGCCGGCATAAATTACTTCCGGGGTAAACGGAGACTCAGTTAGGGCGGTTATGGTGGCATAGGGCACATCGCCAGTAATATTTTTGCGGTCAGTTAGGTCAGGAGAAATTTCTACCCAGTTATCTCCCCGGTCGACCGATTTTAAAACTTTATTAGCCCCCAGAACGAGGGTAAAAGGATTATGCCGGGAAATAAAAAATGGAGTCAGCCAGTTAAAACGATAAGGTGGTTCCACAGTCTTCAGTTGCGGTTTGATCATCTTATTTTCTTTGGGATTATTCAGATTGAGGCGAAAAAGGCTGCCAAATTGAAATTCAGCATAAACAATACCCTTTTCATAAAGACTTGGCTCGACAAAGCCCCCATCTCCCCCCAGAATCATTTTCCAGTCTTTATCTCGACGGCCATAAACAAAATCTCGCGGCCCGACATTTACCCCGTTATCCTGGAGCCCGGTATAGATATTGTAAGGAGTTTCGTAATCAAAGCTTATCGTGTAACATTGAGCCAAAGGAAGATTGTTTATCCGTTGAAATGTCTGACCAGCGTCGTAAGAAACATTGAGTCCACCATCATTCCCTAACCAGATAATCCGGGGGTCTTTAGGGTTTATCCAGAGAGCATGATTATCGGGATGAACATCAGAGTAGCCGTAGCCATAAGAACCACCATTTTCAGGAATCTCCTTGAAGGTTTTACCGCCGTCAGTTGATTTCATTAAGGGGACACCCAGAATATAGACTACATTTTCATCTTCCGGAGATACATAAATCTGCCCGAAATAATAGCCATAGGTATTGACTATAGAGTTGGAGAGGAAACCTTCATGGGTTTTTCTCCAGTGTTCTCCACCATCATCACTACGGTAGACTTCCGCCCCTTTGACTTGAGTGTTGAAGAGGGCCGCTTCAGCTCCCCCAATGAGGATATCCGCCAGGTCATTCAGACTGAGTTTTCCGTTTTGGACTGCTTCCTTGACCGATTTGGAATTGAAGGTCATGGGGGCTTTATTCTGACGAAGGAGGGTTTCCAGCTTTCCGTCTTCTATTTTCAGAAAATCTTTCACCGTCATTTTTTTAATCGCCTCTACCGTCAGCTCCTCCTTGGCTCCGGCTGGCTTTTTAATCGGCGTTCTTGGTTCCTGGTTGTCCAGGAAAGCATAGATGACCTTAGGGTTAGAAGGGCTAATAGCCAGGCCAATTCTCCCGACATATTCATTTTGAGGAAAGCCATTGACTATCTTTCTCCAGTGTTGCCCGCCATCCTCAGTTTTGTAAATAGCACTTTCCCTGCCGGCTTCTTGCATATTCCAGGCTTGGCGTAATCTCTCCCAGGTAGCCGCATATAAAACCTCGGGATTGCTCGGGTCCATGGCCAGGCTGATAACTCCGGTCTTGGATGAGACATACAATACCTTCTGCCAGGTTTTCCCGCCATCAGTAGTTTTAAAAACACCGCGTTCCGTATTTTCGGTATAAAGATGGCCGATGGCGGCCACATAGACAATATCCGGATTTTCAGGATGAATGATTATTTCAGCAATATGGTGAGTATCAGCCAGTCCCATATGCTGCCAGGTCTTTCCGCCGTCGGTGCTTTTAAAGACGCCAGTCCCAGCGTAGGAAGAGCGGGAAGAATTTTCTTCTCCAGTTCCGGCCCAGATGAGATTGGGATCCTTTTCATAAATAGCCACGTCACCAAAGCCAATTGAGGATTCATTATCAAAAAGCGGACGCCAGGTCGTACCGTTATTTTCGGTTAGCCACAAACCTCCACTGGCCGCGGCCACAATAACTCTCAAAGGATTGGAAGCATAGCCCTGAATATCACAGATTCTTCCACCCATAAAATATGGCCCCAGATTTTTCCATTCAAACATCCGGAACCAGGATTCCTGGGCCATTTTCTTATGAAGTTCCCAGGAAGCCAGCCTTTGGTCGGCAGTAGTGTAAGAAAATCCGAGCCCGGAAAGACTCAGGACGGCAATAGAGAGCAAAACCAAAATTATGACCTTATTCCTTTTCTGCTTCATGCCTACCTCCTATCCAAATCTAACTAATTAAATAATTATAATCAGAAAAATACCAGAATTCACCTGATTTTTTCCGGCCGCCAGCCAGCATTTTGAATTATAAGGCTCAGGGTGAATGAAGCCTTGGAGACAAAAAAATTTTCTGACGATAGATTATGATGAGGGCAAAAAAAGATCTAAAAAATTAAATACCCATTTAGGGCCTTTTGGAATAATAATGGATAAGGAATACAAGTTTTATATTTCCTTCCAAGCCATTTAAAAATGTATATCCTGACGAACTTGGATTTTAATCAACCGCTCTTTTAGCCAAATAAACAATTAAGGCAAGAAAGCAAGCCTCGTTCCTGATATTCAGATGGCCACTTAAACAAATATTTATCCTGATTTCAATGATATCTCAAAAAAAAATTAGGTAAAGGTAACATCTTGCCAGCCAGACTTTCTGATGGTAAATTATCGTTTTAATTTAAGCTCATGAAAAAAAGAATACTTCTTTCAGCTTCTCTTTTCCACGCTTTGACCGATGCCGCCACCATTGTCACTCCGACCATTTTCCCTATTCTCTATGGCCAGGGATTTTTAATCAAAAAATACTCTCAGATTGGCCTTCTTTCCAACGTCGGTCTTATCACCACGCTAATCCTCCAGTTCTGGGTGGTTGCTTTGTCTTTTAAATATGAATACCGCCGCCTGATGCTGCTGAGCGGCCTGGGAATAGCCTTAGCTAATTTCCTGGTTCCAATATCCAGGTCTTTTTTCATCCTTTTCTTGATGTTCATTCTTCTCCGGGCTTTTACCAGCTTTTACCATCCAGTAGTTATAGCCTGGATTTCAAGATCGAGAGCGGGTTCCGGTCAGGAGCTGGATGACGCCATGGGCATTCAGAGCGGTTCTGGCAATTTAGGCGTGCTGGTGGCTTTTATCTCCACTGGCTATTTAGCCCAGCATTTTGACTGGAAAATGCCTCTCTACGTCTGGGCTACCATTGGCCTAATCATCACAGTGCTCGGTGTTTCAGTAATAAGCCAGGTTTCTTCTCACCAGGAAAAGAAACCCGATCTTTCTGCCCGGAACTGGTGGCAGGTTCTAAAAAGAATAAGTCACCTTCTGCCAGGATTCTTTTTTGCCGGTATGGGCTGGTCGGTAACCATCTATTATGCTCCATCTCTTCTTCACAATAATTTTAACATTCCTATGGGTCAGACGGGTGTTTATTTAGCTTTATGGATTGGGTTGGGTACCATAACTGGTTATCTATATGGGGTGTGGAGTCGCCGGTTTGGCCGGAAAAGAGTCTTCTTGACCAGCCTGGGTGGAGCTACCGTTTTGCTCCTGGTTATTGGATTCTCTCATAGTAAAACTATATCAGTAGTGGCTCTCTTGCTTTTTGGTGGCTTTATGTTGATGACTTATCCTTCCCTTCATACCTTTGTCGGTTCCACCGTGCGAGATGATGAACAAACCTTAGCTTTTAGCTGGGTATCCAATATCCAGCTTATTTCCGGAGCGATTATCACTCTGGTAGCTGGCTTCTTGTCTGATTATTTGAGCGTCAGGTTTCCGTTTATCCTGGCCGGGATTCTGACTCTCCTGGTATTTATTTTTTACCTGCCTAAAGACAATCGCTATTTTGGAGCACGAGAATTAAAGATAAAGGCTTTTCCTGGAGACGACCTACCTGTTTAATAATTTTAAAAAAACTAAGTAATTAATCTCCAGTTTTGATAGCGAAACTTTAGATAAAGCCTTTCAAAAACAAAGATTCCTCTAATTATCTTTTCTTGGCGGCAGGGTGTTAGAAGCCCGATTTACTATTTTGGATAAAATTTTTTGCGCTTGAAAATGTCTTTCTTAAAATTTAAAGTATAAGCAGATTAAATGATTAATGATTAAGGTGGAGGAAAAAAATGCTGGTAAAAATCGGCCAAAAGAGGCGGCGGGCTATTTTCCCTATAATCCCCGTTATTTTGCTCTGGCTTCCTTTTTTAATTAATAGTGAGGGGTTAAAGGCTCAGCTGACTGAAGACGAAAAAAACACGATTGAAGTAGTAAAGAAAACCCAGAATTCGGTAGTCTTTATTACCAATATTCAATTAGTCAGGGATTTTTTTTCCTGGACAGAAGAGGCTGTCCCACGGGGCAGTGGTTCTGGCTTCGTCTGGGATGACCAGGGACATATCATTACTAATTATCACGTGATTGAAGAGGGTGACCGGTTTAATGTGACCTTACCTAATCAAGAGGAACGCTCGGCGAAATTAATAGGCAAAGAACCAAATCGAGATATTGCTGTCCTCAAAGTTGAGGGCAGCCTGAAAGGTCTTTATCCTGTTAAAATTGGAAGCTCCAGCAATTTATTGGTGGGGCAAAAAGTTATCGCTATAGGCAACCCCTTTGGTTTTGACCATACGGTCACTACTGGAATCGTTAGTGCCTTAGGGCGGTCGATGCCTGGCGTAGGAGGAGTGACCATCAGGGATATGATTCAAACTGACGCTTCTATTAATCCCGGAAATTCAGGGGGGCCACTGCTTAATTCCTCGGGCGAGCTTATCGGGATGAACACGATGATAATTTCACCTTCCGGAGCTTCTTCAGGTGTCGGCTTTGCCATACCGGTGGATATTATCAAGAAAATCGTTCCGCAGCTTATCAAGTACGGCCGGGTAATAAGACCTGGTTTGGGCTTAAGCCTACTATCTGACCGCTACGGTCAACAATTGGGCATAGATGGAGTAGCTATCGTCGAGGTCCCGGTCGGTTCTGAGGCTTATAAGAAAGGTCTCAGAGGATTAACTCGAAGCCGTTTTGGTCGATTGGCGATTCAGGACATCATCAAAGAAATTGATGGGAAAAAAGTTCATTCCTATGACGATCTTTACAATCTGCTCGATAATTATAATATTGGGGATAAAGTCACCTTGACGGTAGAAAGAGACAACCGGAAAAGAAAAGTTGAATTGACCCTTGTTCAAGAAGATTAAGATTTAGCTGATTTTTTTAGCTCTTATTTCGTAATCTTCCTGCCAGAGTACCAGGCCAGTTACTTTCCCCTGTTCATCTAAATTAAACTTTATGCGGATAAAAGGATCAACTGAAAAGAAAATGGTCTGGGTTTCAACATAAAATTTTGTTGGGCTCTGACCAGTCGGATGAACAATCAGGTAATAATCTTCATTACTGACATCAAGAAAATAATTTTCATTAACCTCGTATCGCCCGCAATATTGCTGGTAGATGGAAGGATCGAGACGGTAAAGTGGTTTTTCTTCCGGCTTAAAATCAGGCCAATCATAAATAGCTGATAAACCGCGGAGAATCTCATCAATTAAAATCCAGCCGTTATCGCTATTAGTCATAATAACAACTCCCTGTCCAAGGGCTGGATAAATCAAAATGGCAGCGCGATATCCCGTCGTTTTTCCTTTCATATATATTTTAAAATGCTCCCGCTCGCCTTCTAATCTGAAGCCAAATCCAATTCCTGGTGCCTGCGGAGATAGCATTTTTCTGGCTAGGTCTGCTGATATTAAACCCGGTTTTCCGGTCCGGGCACTATCGAGCAAATTAACCATAAATTTTAAATATTCGGCTGGATTGGACCATAAGCCGCGGGCTGCCGCCTCCGGATACTGGTAGAATCCTCCCTCGATTTCTGGCCCCTGACGGTCGTGGCCTAAAGCTATCTCCTGATTCGCTGGTAATCCATAAAAAGTATTCTTAAGGCCGAGGGGATTTAATATTTCTGTTCGAGTTATCTCCTCAAGCTTCTGGCCGATTTTACTTTCGACATAAAGCTGCAAAAGAACATAGTTAAAATCTGAAAATCTCACTCCGCCTTCCTGATCAAATCCTCGAAAGCTGAAAAAATTTG
Organism: Candidatus Aminicenantota bacterium; assembly: GCA_002877915.1. Taxonomy (GTDB): domain Bacteria; phylum Acidobacteriota; class Aminicenantia; order Aminicenantales; family Saccharicenantaceae; genus Saccharicenans. The sequence goes on along the minus strand of PNJE01000118.1, from coordinate 5,198 downwards.
TAGCTGGCGATTCTCCTCGAAGGACCTGAGCCAAGTCAGGAATAGCAGTGCGGAGAGGATAACCCGGAGAAATCCAAGGATAAAAGCCAGCCTGGTGGCTGAGAAGACTGGCTATAGTCATTGAAAATTTTTCCCGAGGCTTAATTTTCCGGCCAGCAAAAGCAACTTCCTGATAGGTAGGGCCAACATCGTCATCCAGCCTTAGTTTCTTATTTTCAATTAAGCGCATAACCGATGTGGCCGCCACGGGCTGGCTTAACTCACCGGTCTGAAAAGCTGTCTCTGGCGTCAATTTTTTATAGTGAATTATTTCTTTATAACCATAGGTCTTTAACCATTCAATCTGATATTTATCCATTACGGCCAGGCTTACCCCCGGGACTTTATAAAAATCCATCCGATCAATTAACCTTAACTTTTCTGGTCTTTGGCCCTTTAGATAAACAGCTCTCAATAAACCTTTTTCCAGGGCTTTTATTCTGCTGGCGGTCAAGGATTCCGGCGTTTGACAGGAAACAACCAAAAGCCAGTTGAAGAAAATCAACAACAGTAGCCCTCCGGCTCGAACGCTGGTTGATTTTTTAAAAGGAAATAAATTCATTCTCTGCCTCATCGGCTTGATAATTTATTTTAAAAAACCTATTCTTATTTTACATTTTCCAGGCACCGGCGACTATCAGATTGGTTCCGGTAATTCGGGCCGCTTTTTCTGACGCCAGAAAGGCCACCGCTTCGGCCACATCCTCGGGCTTCCCAATCTGGCCTTCTTTCATTTTTAACCCGGCTGGAATTTCCCCACCTTCGATTAACCCAGGCGAAACCATATTTACGGTAATATTGTTCCCGGCTTCAGCCACGGCCGCTGTCCTGGTCAAAATCAGCAAGCCAGTTTTGGCGACAGCATAAGGAGTTATCCCAGGAAAGGATCCTAAGTGCTCCACCAGATGAAAACCGATGTTAATAATCCGGCCATATTTTTGAACCCGCATTATTTTTAAAGCCTGTTTCAAACAAAAATAAGCGCTCTCCAGATTCGAACGAAAAATATCTTCCCAGTCGGCTGAGGATAAATCATCCCAGTTTTTATTTTTTATGGCTCCAGGCAGGTTGACCAGAACATCCAGGCGGCCAAATTCCTGGTAAACTTCTCTGATTAATTTTTCTGCCCCCGGCTCGGCAGTTAAATCGGCTGAAAAGATCTTAACCTGGCCTCCAGCTCTACCTATTTCTTCTTGAAGTTGGATGGCTTTATCTTTATTCTTTAAATAATGCAGGGCAATCTGGCTAAAATCCTGACTTAGCCTTCGGGCGACAAATTGTCCTAAATGCCCGGTTGCTCCAGTAATTAGGGCGGCCCTTTTTTCCATGATTTAATTATTCGCTAAACTTTTTATTTTTTAAAAAAATTATTTCAATCGGCCTATAGTTTTTTCTACTGCTTCAAGAATTTCCCCACCTTGGACCACTTCTTTCAATCGGTTAATATCTGGATAAAGTGGTCTATCCTCATTCAAGAAAGCCACATGCCTTCTGATAACTTCATAGGCCGCCTGCACACCTGGAGAGGGCTTCAGGGGCTTCCGGAAATCCAGAGCTTGAGCCGCCGCCAGAAATTCTATCGCCAGAACTGCTTGAGCGTTATCCAAAATCTGACGGGTTTTAAGAGCAGTAGTCATTCCCATGCTGACAAAATCTTCCTGGTCCGCGGCTGCCGGGATTGAGCCAGTAGCGGCCGGGGTTGAAAGAACTCGATTTTCACACACCAGAGCCCCAGCGGTGTACTGAGTAAGCATGAGACCGGAGAACATCCCAGCCCCCTTGGTCAAAAAAGCAGGCAACCCGGCGCTCAGATTGGGGTTCATAAGGCGATTCACCCGTCGCTCGGACAAAACACAGGCGGTCGTAACGGCCGTTCCCAAAAGCTCAAGGGCAAAAGCCTGTGGGACACCCTGGAAATTGGCTCCGGTTAATACTAAGTCTTCATCAGGAAAGAAAATAGGATTGTCGGCGGCACCACTAAGCTCTATTTCGATCATATATTTTGCCCATTGCCAGGCATCTCTGACTGCTCCGATCACCTGGGGAGTGCTTCTTAAGGCATAGGCATCTTGGACCTTCTTTCCTGGTTGCTTTAAAAGTTCGCTGCCTTCAGTGATACGGCGAATATTCTCGGCTGAAATGATAGCGCCAGGATAACCTCGTACTTTATGTACCCGTTCATCGTAAGCCTTCATATTGGCATTAAGCGCTTCTAAGGTCATGGCGGCAACAATTTCTGAGTTTTTTATCCAGCGATAGGCATCGTAAATTTCCAGAGCTCCCATTCCAGTTATGACATTGGATCCGTTAATCATCGCTAGACCATCCCGGGCCTGAAAGACTATGGGCTTCAAGCCGGCTCCTTTCAAGGCCTCAGCGGCTGGCAAACGCTCGCCCTGATAGAAGGCTTCTCCTTCTCCCATCAGAACTAAAGCTATCTGAGACATAGGTGATAAATCACCGCAGGCTCCCACCGAACCTTTCTCGCAAACTACTGGAGTAACTCCCCGGTTGAGAAGTTCTTTAAGCTGATTAACCACTTCTAAGCGTAGTCCAGAATGTCCGTGGCAATGACAGCTTATCCTTGAAAGCATAGCGGCCCTGACCACTTCAATAGGCATTGGCTGCCCATAACCGGCGGCATGGCTGTAAATGATATATTTCTGAAATTTTTCCACTTGCTCGGGAGTTAAAACCACATTGGCTAACTCGCCGATTCCAGTATTAACTCCATACATGATTTCATTCTTCTTTATCTTGTCCTCTAAGAGAGACCGGCATTTATTAATCCGAGCGATAGCTTGCGGATGAAGCTCTACCGGTTCATTTTCCCGGGCGACCTTCACCACCTGTTCGATAGTTAAATGTCCATCCAGCACCAAGCTCATAATTTCCTCCCTGAATTATTATTTAAGATATAAAATTTATAAGAACTCGAGGCTAAAAACAAGCTTTAAAATAATTTTCTTGACCTGATTGACATTATTTAAACAGCAAGGTATAAAATCATTCTTAAAATTTTTTTCCTCAAAGAGGAGCCAACATGACTTCGGAGGCAGACACTATCCTGGTAACAGGAGCAGCTGGTCAAATAGGGTCGGAGCTTGTCCCCGCCCTGAGGAATATCTTTGGTCCGGGAAAGGTTATCGCCTCGGACATAATTCAACCCGAAAAGCAACTGACCGAAACCGGGCCCTTTGAAAAGCTTGATGTCACCAACCGGCAGGCCTTAGGCCAGGTAATTAGTAAGTACCATATTAAAGTTATCTACCATCTGGCCGCTATCCTTTCGGCCAACGGAGAAAAAAACCCGCAAAAAGCCTGGGATGTAAATATAAATGGATTCTATAATGTCCTGGAGGCCTCCAGGGAACTCGGAGTCAAGCAAATTTTCTGTCCGAGTTCTATCGCCGTTTTTGGTCCTTTAACTCCAAGAATAAAAACACCCCAGGACACTATTCTCAGTCCAACTACCATGTACGGAGTAACTAAAGTAGCGGGCGAAAATCTCGGCGATTATTATGTTAGGAAATACGGGCTCGATGTCCGCGGCTGCCGGTTCCCGGGTATTATCAGCCATGAAGCCCTGCCCGGCGGGGGGACAACCGATTATGCGGTGGCCATTTTTTATGAAGCTGTTATCTACAACAAATATACTTGCTTTCTCAAGCCGGAAACCCGTTTGCCGATGATGTATATGCCCGATTGCCTTAAATCCATAATTACCTTGATGGAGGCGGATTTTGCCCGACTCCAACATCATTCTAATTTTAATGTTACCGCTATGTCCTTTTCGGCTGAAGAACTGGCGGCTGAAATAAAAAAACACCTGCCTGAATTTGAAATAAAATACGAACCCGATTTCAGGCAGACCATTGCCGATTCCTGGCCAGAATCAATCGATGATTCCGCTGCTCGGAAGGAATGGGGCTGGCAACCAGATTATGATTTAGGCCGGATGACCGAAGATATGCTGCGAATTCTAAAAGAGAGGCATCGCCTGGGCAAATTAAATTATGATAAAAAGTAAGAAAAAAGAAAATCAATAAAAATGGAAGAAAGGGGAAACCTTTCCGTCAAAAAGTAAAAGGAGGTTCAGTATGAAAAAGATTTATGTTTTATTTCTGGTTCTGGCGCTAACCGGACTGGTGGCTATGGCCAAGGATGTCAATGTCTCCGGCGATTGGACCCTTACCCTTACTACCCCCAGGGGCGAGATGACCAGTGAGGTAATCTTTGTCCAGGACGGAGAGCATCTTAAAGTCACCATGAAAAATCCTCGTGGTGAAAGCACCGGCGAAGGTACAATTAAAGGCAGCGATATTGAGTGGAGTATTACCAGAGATACGCCCCGCGGCCAATTTACTACTACCTATAAGGGAAAAATTCAAGACGAAAATAATATGTCCGGTGAAGCCGAAATGGGAAACTTTGGAACAGCTTCCTGGAAGGCCACTCGTAAGACCGCCTGACAATTCAAAAATCTTTTCTTAGAAAAGCTTAGCGGGTGGAAAGCCAAAGCTTTCCCCCGCTATTTTTATTTAGTCCCCTATGGCTAAAGAAAAAGCTTGAATATTTCTTCATATGTCTTTATGTCAGGCGTTGAAAAGTTATTTCTTCTTTTAATGAAAGAAAAAAATAAACAGTAGTTTTTAAAATCGGTTTTTTTAAAATTCCTAATCAGCTCGCTTCTCTTCCAGTTTTCTGCCAAAAATTACCTTAGACCTAACCTTATTTTCTAATTAATTGCACTGCAGGATTATTTAATTTTAAAATTGGGGCAGGAGCAAAATTAAATTTTATTAAGGAGGTCCAGATGGAATTTTTAGATTTGAAAAAATCATGGTCAATTTCCCTTAAAAAGATTCCACCGATTTTGTTGTTGGCTTTTATTTTAATTTCTATCTTGCTAATCTCTCTTCCCACTTTTTCCTCAAATTCAAGACCGATAAGACCGGTAAGCACCTATTCGATAGTGGCTTTTGATAAAGAAACAGGAGAACTGGGAGTAGCGGTACAATCGCACTGGTTTTCAGTGGGTTCTATGGTTCCCTGGGCCGAATCGGGGGTTGGAGCTGTGGCCACGCAATCTTTTGTTGATCCGAGTTATGGGGCCCTTGGCCTGAAGTTGATGAAAGCTGGCAAAACAGCCGAAGAAG
>PNJE01000154.1 GCA_002877915.1 Candidatus Aminicenantota bacterium | reverse complement strand
GGGCGGATGTTTGCTGGCTCTTTTCGCCAGATAATCTTTAATTTTATTTTCAATCGTCGCTTTTGAATCTGGCTCCACTCGAAGCCACACCCTAAGAATGACCTTATGGTCTTTTTTAAGGCTGGAATGCCGATAAGCAAATTGAATCTCGCCGGTCTTCAGAATTATTTCTTCCCCATTTTCTCCCAGGACCGACACCTGTTCCACTTGATCGCCTATGGCCTGGCCAAAGGCCCCGGCATTTCCATAAATTGCCCCACCAACCGTCCCTGGAATTCCGGCTAAAAATTCCAGTCCAGACAGTCCTTCTGATATAGAAAGATCAACAACAGCACCAAGTTCGGTCCCGGAATGAACTTCAACTCTTCCAGTACCAGGAATAAACTTTACCATAGAAGCTAAGTTTCTGATTATCAACCCTTTATAGCCTTCATCATCGAAAAGAAGGTTATATCCTCCGCCGATCACATAAAAAGGAAGGCGATATTTCCTGCAAACCTCCGCGCCCTTAATTAAATTAACCAATTCCTTAGCTTCATAAAAATAATCAGCCGGGCCGCCAATCTTAAAGTTGGAATAGCGAGCCAGAGGCACCTGAGAACTAATTTTTAGACCAGCCTCTTCCCAAAAAATTTCTTTAAAATCTTGCTTAATGTCCATTTTTTTCTTATTTATTATATGGAAGAAAGAGAAATTAGTCTAACGATAAATTGGCATATAACTTGCGTCTAAAACAAATTGAAGGAGGCTTTAATTATAAATATATTGACTTTTTTTTATCTTAAGGGCAAGATATTGAACAAATTAATTTTTGCGAGGTTAAAGATGAAAAAAACTTACCTGTTGCTTTTAATTTTAATCCTGATTACGGGAATGGCTTTGGCTCAGAATCCAGCAGACGAAGAATATATCAAAGCGATGACCTCAAACGATCCCTGTCAGCGCGTTCAATTGCTCAAGGATTATGTTGCCAAATACGCTGGGAAGGGAACCCAGTACGAAAATTATGCTTATGCCAATTTGTGCCTCACTCCCTGTCAGACCAAAGGTATCCAGGATACCATCACCTACGGTGAAAAGGCTCTGACTGTCGGGGGGCTTGATGATTTTACCAAATGCCAGGTTCTTTTAGTGCTGGGAGGATTATATATCCAACAGGGTCAGAACCTGGATAAAGCCAAGACCTACGCCAATCAAGCGATTGAAATAGGCAAGACTAATAAAACTAAAGAAGGAGCCAGCCCCGATCAATGGAATAAAATCATAGGAGCCGGGTATTTCGCTCTGGGAAGCATTGCTGAAAAGAATAAAGACACCTCTGGAGCCATAGACGCTTATCTCTCCGCTTATTCCTTTTTGAAAGACCCAAAAGCCCTGGCCCCAATAAAAAGAATGGGCAGAGAATATTATGAAGCTCAAAATTATACAGAAGCAGAAAAAGTCTTTCGGGCTATTTACAATCTGAATAAAGACCCAGAAATGGCCATTTTCTTAGCTCAATTGTTAACCAAGAATAACAAGAATGACGAAGCCCTGGCTCTGCTTAAAGAAGCCTACGGCAAAAAGAAAAACGGTGACATAGCTTATTCCATTGCCGTCCTCCTAGCGAAAAAGGCTCAAACCGATCCCTCAGCCGTCAATGAGGCCATTCGTTATTCCCTGGAAGCAGCTTTCCTTTCTCCCAAAAATTCCGACCAGGCAATGAAGATGGCCCAGGGGCTTTTCTTCACCATGAATAAAGACCTTAAGTACAATGAAATCGTCCTGGCAATTCAGAGCAAGGCAAAAGACCTGGAGGAATTAACCCAGATTTTCAATGAAAGATTTGGTAACAAGAGTGAAGAAGACTTATCTGATAAAGACAAGCAAAAAATGAAAGATATGTTAGCTGAAATAGAAGCCAAAAAAGCGGAAATTGAAAAGCTCAAGCAGCAACAGGATATGGCCATTGCTAAATTCAACCAGTTAGTCGAAGAAACCAAGAAAAGGCTGGGAAAATAAATTCTTTTTCTGGGCTTTTTACAAAAGTTAATTTTCTAACTTTTTTCTGGCTGCCTTTTCCATTAAAATATTAAATATGAAATCTGCCAGGGAGGGGCCAGATGGATAAAAAGCTTACCCGGGAAGAAGCCCGGAAAAGAATAAAAGAACTCAGAGAACAGATTTCCTACCACGAAAAAAAATATTACGTAGAGAATAATCCCCAGATTTCCGATTATGAATTTGACCAGTTAATGGCCGAATTGAAAAGGCTGGAGGAAGCCTACCCCGAATTTATTACTCCTGAATCGCCTACCCAGAGAGTTGGGGAAAAGCCAGTGGAAGGCTTTCCTACCGTCGAGCATCGTTCTCCCATGCTCAGCATAGATAATTGCTATGATGTAGAAGGTCTAAAGGAATTTGAGGAAAGAGTAAAAAAACTTTTGCCGGGAGAAAAAATCGAATATGTGGCTGAATTAAAAATTGATGGTCTGAGTATGTCGATTATTTACCGTCAGGGCCGATATGAACAGGCCGTCACCAGAGGAGATGGCTTCCGAGGAGATGACGTTACCGCCCAGGTGAAAACCATCCATAGCCTTCCCCTGACCATACCAATCGATGACGAGGTAGAGGTGCGAGGCGAAGTCTACTTGCCTTTTGAATCTTTTAAAAAAATTAACCAGGAAAGAGAAAAAGCGGGCGAACCCCTATTTGCCAATCCCCGGAATGCCGCCGCCGGATCAATCCGGCTTCTCGACCCGAAAGAAGTCGCCCGAAGAAACCTTGATACCTTCCTTTACTACATTTTCATCAATGGAAAAGAAAGACCTTCCCAGTGGGAAAACTTAATGGAATTAAAAAAGTTAGGATTTAAAATTAATCCTCATTCTCGTCTCTGCCAGAATATTGAAGAGGTAATCAATTATTATCATGAATGGACAGAAAAAAGAGATACCTTGAACTATGACGTCGATGGAGTGGTCATAAAGGTCAATTCGACTAAGCAGAGAGAAATTCTCGGGGCTACGGCTAAATCGCCTCGCTGGGCGATCGCTTTTAAATTCCCAGCCAGGCAAGCTACCACCAGAATCAAAGATATCATAATTCAGGTTGGCCGAACCGGAGCTTTAACTCCTGTTGCTATACTGGAGCCGGTTTCAATCGGCGGAGCCACCATCAGCCGCTGCACCTTGCATAACGAAGATGAAATTAAAAGAAAAGATATCCGAATAGGTGACTATGTTCTACTGGAGCGAAGCGGCGACGTCATCCCCCATATCATTTCAGTAATGAAAGAAAGAAGAACGGGGAAGGAAAAACCCTTTATCTGGCCCAAGACCTGTCCGGTTTGCCATTCGGCTATTTATAGAGAAGAAGGAGAAGCTGTTTCTCGCTGCATTAATCCCTCTTGTCCGGCGAGGATAAGGGAATCGATCATCCATTATGCTTCTCGGAGGGCAATGAATATCGAAGGTTTGGGCGAAGCCCTGGTCGACCAGTTATTAGCTTCTGGCCTGGTTAAAAAGATTCCTGATCTTTATCACCTCAAATATGAAGATTTAGTCCAGTTGGAGAGAATGGGACCGAAGAGCGCCCAAAATCTTCTGGAACAGATCGAGGAGTCGAAATCAAGGGAGCTCTGGCGATTGCTTTTTGCTCTGGGTATAAGGCACGTTGGAGAAAAATTAGCCCAAGCCCTCGCCAGAAAATTTCCTGATCTGGAAAAGTTGTCAAAGCTTAGCGAGGACGAATTGATGACGCTTGAAGATGTCGGACCCAAGGTGGCTAAAAGTATTGTTTTCTTCTTCTCACAGCCAGAAAGCCAGGAATTACTTAAGGAACTAAAAGCCGCCGGTTTAAAGTTTAAGGAAAAACCAGAAAAAGAAGGACCTAAACCACTTCAAAATATGACTTTTGTCTTGACCGGCACTCTTTCCTCTATGAGCAGGGAAGAAGCAAAAGAAAAAATTGAAAAACTTGGCGGAAGTGTTTCCTCCTCAGTCAGCCGAAAAACCGACTTTCTGGTAGTAGGTGAAGAACCCGGCTCCAAATTAGATAAGGCCCGGGAGTTGGGAGTTAAGACCCTGAACGAAAAGGAATTTTTAAAACTTATCGGAGAAGCCTGAGCTATTTCTTTTTCTTAAAAAGCCCAGATAAATCGAGATTTAGCCAGGCTTTCAGTCCGGTTTTTTTCTCTCCCGATTCCAGCTCGGTCAGAGCAGCTTTCGCCTGGGGGTGCGAGGGATCTATTTCCAGAGCCTTCTGAATTTGTTTTTTTGCTTTGAATTTTAAACCCTCATTCAGATAAAGAAGCCCCAGGCCAAGGTAACTCTCGGGATTCCAGGGCTCAATCTCGGCCGCTTTCAAAAAGTCTTCTTCCGCCTTTTTTTTGTAGGCCGGTAATTTTGATTCAGCCATGGCTAATAGCAGATAATAATCAGCTTTATTCCGACGAAAACGGATAGCCTCTTCCAGAAAAATAATGGCCTCTTCATACATCCCCTTATTGTATAAAGTTCGACCCTGGCGGTACTTAATTTCAGCTTTCTTGTTCAAATCCTCAGCTGATTCCTCAGCTGGAGCCGAAAGCTTGGCATCGTACTCTTTCCTTTTTTCAGGATCGCTTAAAGTCTTGTAGGCTACTGTAAGGGCATTGAAAACTTCGTTAATTAAACCAGTCTCACCCAATCCATGATTAAAACGATCCGGGTGGTACTTGCGAGCTAAATTGAAATAGGCTTTTTTTATCTCCTCTTCGGTGGCTACCCGCGAAACACCGAGTTGCTCATAAAAATTTCTATTTTTCAGGTTCGACTTAATTTCCCGAAGTTCTTCTAAGCGAGCTTCCAGCTCATCCATTTCCAGACTTTTGCGTTGATCTCTATTCAGATCATCTTTCCGATAGCTCGAATCGGTGGTCTCTGCTTCAATCATATCAAGACAATAAAATAAATACAGGCAACGATAAAAATTTTCATTGGAAAAACGGGCTGGCACTGACATCCGATCAATGACCTGGGTGACAGAAAAGCGGTCCAGCAAGGTTTTTTCCTCTTCAGTTAATAGATAAGCATATCTGATATTTTTCAAAGACACTTTTTTCCCGGCAAAAAATTTCTGGATCACAGAATCATACTTCATTCTTCTGATGCCATAATCAATAATGAAGGGAATATCGACGGCGGGCAATTCTTCCACTGGAGATTCGAAGTCAGGCTTTTCTTGGAAACTTATCTCACCATCAAAATAACCGAAGGTTTGGAGAAGCGATTCTCTGATCTGAAAACTCAGTGCTTCCCTCAGGTCGGCTTCTTTAATCACGCCATTTTTTTTCAGAGATTCCCCTATTGGCTGGTTAGCCGAAATAAAATCATCAATTTTGGAAAAAGTCTCGCTCTGAATTTTCTGGAGTTTAAAAAGAATTTCCCCTAACCTTTCGGTTTTCAGATTAGTTTTAATTCTTAGAGCCCTTCCCTTATAGAAAAAAAAGTATTTTTCAATCTCTCTTCGTTTAAAGGATAAACGTCCGCTTCGAGAATTGAAAAAAATATGCTTGAGAAAAACAGCTGTATGGTTCAGAATGCTCACTATCTTTGCCTTTTTATTAATTTATAAAATATGCAACTAAATTTCAACTGGGCGATTGAATTTTTATTGCAGATGGACAGATTCGTCTTCTTTATGCTAATTTTATAATATGAAAATAGCTATCGCCCAAATCTCTTCCATTCTAGGGAATGTAGACCGAAATATAGAACGACACTTGGAATTAATGGAAAAAGCCATAAAGGAAAAAGCTGACCTGATTGTTTTTCCTGAGCTTAGCCTTACCGGATATACCTTAAGGGATCTGGTAGCCGAAGTTGCCTTAGATCCGTTTCGTTCGTCCGCTTTTTCTGAGCTGCTGTCAGCTTCAAAAAAAATTGATGTGATTGTTGGATTGGTGGAAGAAAGAAAATCTGATCCGGGCCTTTTCTATAATTCAGCCGCTTACCTCTCTGCCGGTCAGATAAAACATATCCATCGGAAGGTTTTTCTGCCGACCTCAGGAATGTTTGAAGAGGGGCGATTTTTCCGTCCGGGTGGCGAATTCAGCTCTTTCCCAACGAGATTTGTACCAACTGGTTTGCTAATTTGCCGGGATTTTCTCCATTATGGTTCAAGTTACTGCCTTCTGGCTGATGGAGCTCAACTGATGATTACCATTTCAGCTGCTCCGGGAAGGGGAGTTTCTGACCCCGAAAGCCAAGGGTTCGAAACCAGCCGGATGTGGGAATTAATGGGAGAAACAATTTCTTTTTTTTCTGGCGCTGTGGTGGTTTACTGCAACCGGGTGGGGGTCGAAGATGGAGCTACCTTCGCCGGGGGTTCATTTATTTATTCTCCTTTCGGAAAGCTGATAATTAAATTACCTTACTTAGAAGAGGCCTTTTGCGTCCAGGAAGTTGATTTAGAAGAGATCAGGGTGGCTCGAAAAAGCTGGCCATTTAAAAGAGATGATCGACCGGAAATCATCTGGCGCTCTCTTGAGAGGATAGTCAGGAAAAAAGAAGATGAAGATTAATTGCCGTCTGGTAGTAAAAATTTTGACCAATTTTATCCGCGAAGAAAGTAAAAAAGCAGGATTTGACCGGGTTATTTTAGGCCTCTCGGGCGGACTTGACTCCACGGTGGGCGCCTATTTAGGTGTTCAGGCACTCGGCCCAGAAAGAGTCTTAGCTCTAATTATGCCTTATAAAGATTTTGACTATCAGGGTATCCAGCAAGCAGAAAAAGTGGCCGGACTTTTAAAAATCACCTGGAAAAAGATTGATATTTCTCCCCAAATCGAGGCCTATTATTCCTCCTTTCCCACTGAAAGCCAGCTTCTCAAAGGAAATAAAATGGCCAGGGAAAGGATGTCGATTCTCTACGATTTTTCAGCCCGGGAAAAAGCTATGATTCTCGGGACAAGCAATAAGACTGAATTATTGATTGGTTATGGCACTATTCATGGAGACATGGCTTATGGAATAAACCCTCTCGGAGACCTCTATAAAACCCAGGTGAGGGAACTCGGCCGTTATTTAAATGTCCCTCAGGAAATGCTAAATAAAAAGCCAACTGCCGGACTGTGGCCTGGGCAGTCGGATGAAGAGGAAATTGGGCTCACTTACGAAGAATTGGACTCCATACTTTACCGCCTGGTAGATTTGCGCCAGCCGGCCAGCCAGATAATTGAAGCAGGATTCGAAGAAACCAAGGTGAGAAGGGTAATTGAACTCATAAAAAAGTCGGAATTTAAGAGAAAGATGCCCCCAATTGCCAAGCTTTCCAATAGGTCAATCGGTCATGATTTCCTTTACCCCTATGACTGGGATAAATGAAACTCTCTGAGCAAACAGGGGAAAAAGGGGATAATAAAAAATGAGCCAGAAAGGTTGCCTTTATGTGGTGGCCACTCCCATTGGTAATCTTGAAGATATAACCATCCGCGCCCTCCGCATTTTGAAAGAGGTCGAGGTAGTGGCCTGCGAAGATACACGCCAGACGATTAAGCTGCTAAATTATTACGGGCTAAAGAAAACCCTAATTTCTTATTTTCACCCCCGGGAAAATCAGAAAGTCCCAGAAATTATCTCCATTTTAAAAAGGGGACAAAACGTAGCTCTGGTTTCAGATGCTGGGACCCCGGGAATTTCTGATCCTGGCTACCCATTGATCAGGGAAGCCATAAAAGAGGGCATATCAGTGATTCCAATCCCCGGGCCAAGTTCTCTTACCGCTGCCCTCTCGGCTGCCGGGCTCCCAACTTACCGGTTTTTATTTGTTGGTTTCCCGCCAGTCAAAAAAGGGAGCTTAAAAAACTTTCTATCTCGCCTTTCAGAGGAAGAAGGAACGCTAATATTTTTCCTCCCGATAAGAAAAATAAATGATTTTATTGACATAGCCACGTCTATCTTTGGTCCCCGCCAAGTAGTTATCGCCAGAGAAATAACTAAATTGCATGAGGAATTTATCCGAGGAACCCTAACCGACATCTTAAATCAGCTCCCAGAAGAGCGGAGAAAAGGGGAAGCCACAATTTTAATAGAAGGTAAAAAAATTTTTAGAAAAAATACTTGACAAAAATATACTCAAATATTATATTAATAATAGACTAAAGAATTTAAAAGGAGGTGAAATCATGGCAATCACTAAATGGGATCCTTTCCGGGACTTAATGGTTTTAAGGGATAGGATGAATCGGTTGTTTGAGGACCTGGTTTCTTCTCCTCGGTTTGAAGACTCTGAAATTATCCAGAGCACTTGGTCTCCGGCGGTTGATATCTACGAAACAGAAAACGAGCTGGTTCTGACTGCCGAGCTTCCAGGTGTCGAGGAAAAAGACGTAGAAATTAAAATTGAGGATAATACCCTGACTCTCAAGGGAGAAAGAAAATTTGAAAAGGAGACCAAGGAAGAAAATTATCACCGCATTGAGCGGGCTTATGGGTCCTTCTTCCGGTCTTTTAGCTTGCCGAACTATATTGATCAGGAAAAAATCAGTGCTGAATACGAAAATGGCCTCTTGAAGGTCCATATGCCCAAAAAATCGGAAGTCAAACCGAGGAAGGTCAAAATCGTTAAACCTCAAACGACCGAAAAATCCTCTGAAAAGTCTTCTAAATAACTTATTTTTGCTTTCTTGGTAAACCCCTGTTTTAAAGACAGGGGTTTATCATTTTTCACCCATTAAATTCTATTACTGATGAAGAAAAATAGCTTTAAAATTTCGCCTCGCTTAAAACCTGACAATGGATTTATGACGTCAGTAACTGCTAAATATCAATAAGATATTATCTAAAAGGTTATTCTATTTATGGCTGATTTTTGGTTTGTGGCAACTCGCCACCTGTAGCTACAGAAAAGAATCGTCTAACTGAATTTATTTAAAAAGCTAAGACCCAATTTTTAAGCCTGGGCAATGGTCAAGGCTCTTACTTCCCGGGCTCCATTCTGGCGTAATATTCTGGCACATTCGTTAATAGTTGAGCCGGTAGTAAAGACATCATCTACCAGCAAAAGAGTCTGCCCTTCAATTTTCTCTGGCTTTCTAATTGCAAACGCCCCTTTTAGATTTTTTTCCCTTTCCTGAGCTTCCAGAGAAACCTGGGCCGGAGTATTTTTTATCTTAACCAGGATATTTTTTAACCACGGTCGCCCGCTTAAGATTGATAAATTTTTAGTCAGGAGTTCAGCCTGATTAAATCCTCTGGTCTTGTATTTTTGCCGATGCAAAGGTATAGGCACGATAAAATCAATCCCGGAAAATAAATTCCCTTTCTGAAAATTATTATAAAGCGTCAGGCTCAAGGTCTTGCTTAAAACCTCATACCCCCGATATTTAAAGAGAATAATGATTTCTTTCAAGGCGCCGGCGTAGGGACCAAGGGAGCGGTGCTGGCTAAAAACGGGCGGAGATTCATAACATTTAAGGCAAATAGCCTTTTCCCCTGATTGGTGGTAAAGGAACCGACCGCATATCTCGCAAACTGGGCCGTGATGAATCTCTATCTGGGATAAGCATTGGCTGCAAACAATCTTATCTCCGGGCTTCTCCAGAAGCTGCCCACACAGCGGACAGCGGGAGGGAAAAACAGTTATTTTTACCGGCCAGAAAAGCCGATCAAGCAGTTCTATAGGCTTCACTTGCCTTTGGATTCGCCCTCTTTTTTCTCTTGGCAGGATATGCAGTAAGGAGTCCAGGGAACCGCCTGTAACCTTTTCTTACCTATTTCTTTATGACAGATCTGACATAAACCGAATTCACCCTTCTCCAGCCTCTGGAGAGCCTGGTCGATCATAGTCAGCAACTGCCGTTCGCTATCAGTTAAGCCCAGCAAAAATTCCTTGGTATAAGAAGTCTCTGCCTTATCAACTACATCCAAAGCTGTGTCGGTCTCAATTTCTTTGCTCTCATTATAAAACTGACTCAGCTTATTAATGATGCTCTTCTTCTTATCCAGCAACAGCTTTCGGTATTCTTCCTTTTCTTTCTTGGAAAGTTTTAGTTTATCTGGCATTTAACCCCCTATCATTTAGGATATGAATATCCCTTAATTAAGTTCAGAGCTCTATAAATTTGTTCCAGAAGAACCACCCGGGTGAGCTCATGGGAAAAGGTCAGTCGGGAAAGAGAAAGCTTCAGGTGAGCCTTTTCCATTATTCTCGGAGATAGGCCCAAAAAGCCTCCAACCAGGAATAACAATCTCTTACCCGAATTAAGGGCCTGCTGCTCAATTAGCCTGGCTAGTTCTTCTGAACTCATTTCTTTTCCTTTATCAGAAAGGCAGATAATATAGCTGCCCTCAAGATGTTTTTCAAGCCCTTGCGCTTCTTTTTCTAGAATCTTTTCTGCCCATTTCTCTTTCAGGCCTTTAGCCTCAGCCGTTTCTATAATTTTTATCTCCCCGAATGGCTTTAACCTTTCCAGCCATTCTTCCTGCAGGACACGCAGTTGCTTATTCCGCGTTGGCCCGGGCCATAAAAAAACTATCCTCATCATAAATTGGTCTCTAATAAATAATTATTTATTGGAAAAAAGTCAAGAAAAAAAACGCAAATAATTTAATAATCGAGCCGGGGCGCATCTCCCCAGAGCTTTTCCAGTGAATAATAATCCCTGGCCTGCCTGGAAAAGATATGGACAATAAAACTACCATAATCGATAAGAATCCATTCGGCTTTTTCCAGTCCCTCCACTCCAAAGGGTTTCAGGCTTTTTCCTCGGAGCCCTTCTTCAATCGCTTGATAAATAGCCACGTTCTGCCGGGAAGAATTGCCATTCATTATGATAAAATAATCAGTGAAGGTGGTTAATTCTCTCAGGTCCAGAACACAGATGCCTTCACCCTTTTTGGCCTGGCTAATTTTAATCGATAATCTTACTTCTTCAGGCAAACTTCTTTTGGTGAATTTTTTTACTTTTTCTTTCACCGGAAATCACTTTCTCCTTAATGATATAAATTAAACTTATGAATATAATCTTCCACTCCCGGAGGAACTAGACCAGTTATTGGCAACCCGGCCTGAAGCTTTTTTCTGATTTCGGAAGAGGAAATATCCGGGGTTAAAATTTCCAATAAATAGATACTTTTTTCTTTAAATTCAAGCTCCTCTGGCCAAGTCGGTCCAAAAACCCGGATTTGATTATGAGATTTTATCCGGTTAATTATTTGTTCCAACAATTCAAATTTGAATCCTGGCCGGCTTACTACAATCAATGAACATTCTTTCAATAGTTCAGTATAATCTTTCCAGGTTTCTATTTCCAGAAAAGCATCTGAGCCAAGTATGAAAAAGAAAAGGTCGTCAGGATAAAGTTCCTTGAGCTTCTTTAAAGTTATAATGGAATAGGAACGGCCGGGATTCTTGACTTCTATATCTGAAACCAGGATTTTTGGTTGATTCTGGCAGGCTATTTCGACCATTTTCAGGCGATGTTCAGCGGCCACCACTTCCTTTGAATCTTTGTGGGGAGGAATATAGGAAGGAATGAACCAAATATGATCGAGCGGGAAGCGAGCCAGGACCTCTTCCGCCACTTTCAAATGCCCATAATGAACTGGATTAAAAGTTCCACCAAAAAGCCCGACTAAAGCCATTATTTATCCTTTATTCTTTTTATCTTCGGCGGTCTCCTCTTCTTTAATTATTTTTTCTTCAGCCAACCGCTTAGCCAGAAGATTAACCAGCTCTCTGACCCCTTCTCCCGTAACCGCCGAGATAGATAAAAATGGTTTTTTCTCTCGCCTGGCCAGCTTCCTTAGAGCATTCAATCTTTCTCGATTTTCCCCAAGAAGATCGATTTTATTGGCCACGATTATTTGGGGACGCTTAACCAGTTCAGGTTTGAAAGCTTTCAACTCGTTTTGGATAATGCGGTAATCATTAACTGGATCTCTTCCCGAGTAGAGAGAAACATCAATCAGGTGAACCAGAATCCTGGTCCTTTCTATATGCCTTAAAAATTGAATTCCCAGCCCATGTCCTTGGTGAGCACCTTCAATCAGGCCGGGAATATCAGCCACGACAAAACTCTGCCCCTCATCCACATCAACTACTCCCAAGTTTGGAATCAAGGTGGTAAAAGGATAATCAGCAATAAGAGGTTTAGCCGCCGAAATTCTGGAGATCAGGGTTGATTTGCCAACATTAGGAAAACCTACCAGCCCCACATCAGCAATAAGTTTCAATTCTAAGATTAATTCTTTTTCTTCCCCGGGCTTCCCTTTTTCAAATTCTCTCGGCGTTTGATGAGTGGAGCTGGCAAAAGAAGCATTGCCTCTTCCACCCCTTCCACCCCTGGCCGCCAGAAAGATTTCTTCTGGTTTCAAAAAATCATGCAAGATTTCTCCAGTTAAGGCATCCTTAACTACGGTTCCCACTGGAACTTTCAGATAAAGATCTCTTCCCCTTTTGCCCTGCTTGTTCGAGCCCTGTCCATGAGCTCCCTTCTTCGCCTTATTTATCGGATGGTAACGAAAATAGGCCAGGGTGTTAAGATTGGCATCACTCACCAGATAGATATTCCCACCATCCCCTCCGCGCCCGCCATCTGGACCACCTTTGGGCACACGATATTCCCGTCTGAAGCTGACGCAGCCGTCCCCACCTTTACCAGCAATGAGAATAACCTTTACCTGATCAACAAACAACTGGACACCTTTCCATAAAAAGAGTAGGAATGAATATAAAAGAAAGCTTTTCTGACGATAATTTGACAATAAAAAGAGGCACTGTGGAGAGAAAATCCATCTTATGAAGCGGTCTCGGCTTCTTCCGCAACCGGAATCACCGAAACGTACTTCCCCATCCTCCCTTTGTCTTCAAATTTAACCAGTCCGCTAACCAGGGCAAACAAAGTATCGTCTCCCCCGCGGCCGACATTTAACCCCGGTTTGAATTTTGTTCCCCTTTGTCGGACCAGAATTGATCCAGCATTTACTACCTGGCCGCCAAAGGCTTTTACCCCTAAATTTTTCGGGTTAGAGTCTCTGCCATTAACTCCTGATCTTTTGTGAGCCATCGTCATTTCTCCTTAAGCGGTTCTTCTTGGGCAGCAGTTTCTGACTTTTTAGTTCTCGTTCGTTTTTTTGCGGCCGGCTTTTCTGGACTTGCTTCCACCTGCTTTCTCCCGGCTTTCTTGGGGGTAGCCTCTATTTCAGAGGCACCTTCGCTTTCAGATTTTTTAGCATTCAGGCGGGATCCATCGGTATAAATACCGGATATCTTTACCTTAGTAAGTAATTGCCGATGCCCTTTCGTCCGGCGGTATCCTTTCCTTCTTTTCTTCTTAAAGACGATAACCTTTTTGTCCTTGTAATCTTCAATTACTTCTGCTCTAACTATTGCTTTGTCTAAATAGGGCTGCCCAACCTGGATGTTATCTCCATCCTCCAATAAAAGGACCTGGTTAAAATCAATGTTCTGACCCTTTTCGGCCTCGAGCTTTTCAATAGAAAGGATATCTCCTTCCTTCACTCGATACTGCTTACCACCGGTTTTTACAACGGCAAACATTTCTTATCACCTTTCCTTGGGGATAAAACTGGATTCTAAATTTAACATATATAGCCATTTATGTCAACCAGCCCGAGAATACTGTTATTTAAACTTGAAAAGTAGACAGTATAGGGTACATTCCTCAACCAGTCGAATGTAATAGATCACCTACACAAACTTTTTACCGAGGAGCAAGTTAAAAATTTCTTTCCTGTCGGACGCCAGGTTAATCGGCTATTTTTTACAAATACCTGACGAGCGCCCCCCACCTCCTGTCGACTTCAAATTCCTCTTTGAGGAAAAAGAAAGGAATTAGATAATGGGTCATAATCATTTTTACCCCTGAGGACCTCATGCGGCTTAAAAAATCTCCAAGCATACCTCGCCCAAGGCCTCTGTTTTTATAATTCTCGCTGATCACTATTCCTTCCATAAATACTACCTGGTTGGAGATATGACGGTAAGACAGGCCGCCAATCAATACTCCTTCATCAGACATTAGCACCAGATGCTGGTTTTCCTGCGCTATTACACTGGGATAGTTTTCTTTTAGGAATAAACTGTAGAGTTTTCCAATTTCCGCCGGGTCATAACTCTGCCGGAAAATGTATTCCTGTCCAATCTTGTCTTTAATCACTGAGGTTATCACCAGTTTTTCCTTACCGGGGTCACCTGTTCTGGACAGGCTTAATGGCTTTGGCTGTCGAACATAAGGAAAGACCATTCGGCTAAATACCTGACGGTCAAAATCATCAGCCAAATAACTCTGAATTTCAGAAAGTTCCAGAAACTGGTGAGGATGTTTCCCCGGTTTTTCTTTCATCCGGCTGAGTAATCTCTCAAAAGCCAAAATAACTTCAGCTGTGAAAGAAGCAAAATAGGTATGTCGATAAAAATAAAATCTAATCCAGTCGGGCTTTTTATCCAATTGATATTCTTCAATCAGTTGCAGCACCTTTTGTTCACGTTCGGCCGGTGCCACTCGAGGCCTGGCAATCTCCCATTCTTTATAATTCCTGATGGCCGTCAGCACAGAAACCGGAAGAAATGGGTTTTTCTTAACTTCACTTAAATAACTTTCCAGTTGTAATTTCAAAGAACCAAAGTCCTTAAATTCCAGGTCTTCTAACTCCAGCTCTTCCCGCAAAGCTTCTAAGAATTGAAAAGCTTCAGACTCTTCCCAGGCTTCAAAAGCAGCATCAAACACCCAGCTCAGGTCCAGTATTTTTTTAGTCCAAGGATACGCTTCGGAAATTTTCAAATAAAAATTTTCAACCATCAATCCTACAAGCTTTGCATTACTTTCATAAGCTTTTAAATTTCCAACGCAAGTAAGGATGGCTTTATTTGTTTCCACCGCTATGTTTTCGGGAAGAGCCTCACCTGGTACCAGACGATAATCCGAAGCGGCTACCGCCTGATAAATAACAGACATGGCCTTGATGTAAGTTATTCTCCATTCTTGAATAATGGCTGAGGGTTCTGGACCTTGATTCCTGCTGGCAAAATCTCTGACGCGTTCCTCTACAGTCAACCGGCTATAATATTTATAGCTCACCACTCCCAGGTCGGCCCTCCAGCTTGCCAGAGGAGGAAGCAACCTGGGATATTCATAATGTTCAGATAGGATAAGATACCAGCACAGTCTTTGCCAGAATGCCCGACCAGAGCGCCGGTTCTCTACTTCTATCCGAAAATCAAAGTGCTCTCTTTGGTCAAGGTTAACACACACCCTTAAGTGCAAACCCGGATAGATAGAGGGAACTTTGGAAACTCTGATGGTGCTGGCGGCCAGGCTTTCAGGCTTAAGCTCTTGGTCACCATAGATATTTTTGATGCTTTCCAGCAAAAAGGTTGGGTCGCTCAGAATTTTTCGTACCCTGCTCTTTTCTTGCTCTCTGAACTCCCCAGAAAAATTTATTGCTTTCCGCAGCTTTTCACTAAAACCTTCTGGTAATTTTAATTTTATTTTGAGTCGGGAAACCAGAAAAAGATTCCTTAAGGATTTCTCGGCCTCGACCGCCAACGTCGGCTCAGGTTCATAGCTTGCCCAACTCGCCAGCTCGGCGGCTACGCTGTGGATAAATGAAGGATGAACCAGAGCAAAATTAGTAAGTAGCTTGAAAATCCGCCTGAACTGGTCAATGGTCGTTGTCTCGGCTGGCCAGGTTAAATTCTTGCGGTAATAGGCCAACCTTCTCCTCAAGGCTTCAAACCGCCCGCTGCCAAATGCTGAGGAAGCTATTTCCTCGATTGATTCCTCATTCAGAAACGTTTTCCCGGATTCAACAAAAATTTCCAATTGTGGCCTAAAATTGGGGGTTGGCTTATCTAATATTAGTAGCCGGTAAGCCCAGCAGCGCAAAGTTTCATCAGGATGGCCAGCCAAAGCCTCGAGCCTGAGCCTTAATAAAATCGAATGACGAGGGTTCTCAGAAACTGAAAAAAGTTTCTCCAGCTCTTGTCTGGCCTCTTGCGCCTTGGCACCTTCGCCTTTATAAAGGTTTACCAGCCATTCATGCATTTTCAGCAAGGTCAGGTCGCCAATATTTTTTCCGTAGTTCCGGGATTGAATTTCTTTTTTCTGGAGTTCACTTGGCAACCTGACCCTCTGACTGACATTCAACAAAGAAGCATCCCAGCCTTCTTTGACAGGCAAGAATTCTGCTAATTTCTGGTTCCCACACCATAAATATGGCTGGCGAGCAAATAGACCAAGGTCAATTATGTCTCCCTTCATTTCGTAAACCAGATCTCCCACTTGGAACCAGCCTTTTTTCTGCAGAGGTTTTATTTCTAAAGAAAGGCTTTGACTGCGATTTATGAGATAGCCATTTCTAAACTCGAATTCGTTCTCCACCAAACCCAAGTCACGGAAAATCCAGTAGGGTACTGAGAGCTTAAATCCTGGCCCGCTGAATTCAACATAACTTTGTTGATAAAGCTTTTCAATCAAACCAGACAAATTATTAACAATATTTTTCCGGTTAAGGCTTCCCTTGGCTGTTATCTCCCCCTGTTCAGGCCTGAAATCTCGGTTGAGAATAGCAAAATTTACAACTCTTTCATAAGGAGCTAAGTCCAGGTTGACAGCCTCAATGATTCTTTTGTAGTATTCTGCTTCTTTTTCCTGACCAAGTTTTTCTCTGAATTCAGAGCCGTTTTCCTCTGGAACAATCAACAGAATATTATAGGGCCGACCATCTCCTACCAAAAAAACTCTTTTTATCCCCGGAACACCTTTAAACTTATCTTCAACCTTCCTGGGGGCGATGGTTTGACCTTTGTTGTTTTTATATATGTCTTTAATCCGGTCAACAATTTGGTAATATCCATTGGACAAAACCTTGAAAACATCGCCAGTTCTAAGCCAGTAATTAGCGCCCTTCTGTCCCGGATAAGGGATCTGGTCGCCAGGGCCTTTTTCTTCAAGGTAGCGGGCAATGTAATGACCGCAGGCCAGCAATTCTCCTTCCGGGCTAAGTTTTAATTCCACCCCGGGCAAGGGCCAACCTTGAGTATCATCAACGTAACGACCGGGTGGGGTCATGGTCAGGCCGCCAGTGGCCTCAGTCAACCCAAACCCGCTTACTAAATTAACCCCGTGATGTTCAAAAAAGTGGAAAACCCGAGGGTCAAGGTACCCGGCTGCAGAAATTCCCCACCTCAACCGTGAGCCGACGACTTTCCTAATAATTTCTTCTTTATCTTTTTCTGGGTTCTGTCCGATTTCTTCTAAGCACTTTTCATAAATCTGCTGCCAGCGCACGGGCACACTGACCAGCCCAGTTGGATTGATGATGGGGAAAAGATTTAACAAAGTTTCGACTGAGGGGTTACCCGAAAAGACATAAGTCCCGCGCCAGAAAATCATGCCCAGAAGTTCAAAATATCGTCCGAAAGTATGGCATAGAGGTAGGAAAGAAAGTAGAACTTCATCTTCCCCAACCTGGGGCAAAGCTGCAGCCCGGGCAAACCGCTTGGACACAAGATGATACTCAGAAAAAGAAACTCCTTTGGGTTTTCCCGTGCTGCCCGAAGTGAACATGACTGTAGCTACCTCGGTAAGCGGACGCTTTCTCCTTTGCCGCAGCACAGCTTCGGCTTGATTTAGGTCCACCCGCCTAACCATCTCGCCAAGCAAGGTTGATTGTGTTTCTAAATTTTCCGCTCGGGAAATAGTCAAGATTTCAAATTTCCAACCCATCTTTTCCTTTAAATTTTCTAAAAGCCTCACTCGTTGAGGCGAGTCAGTAATGACCAAGTTAAACTGAAGCTGGGAGAAAATGTATTCCAGATTTTCCAGGTTAAAGTTAGGATTTAGAGGGGAAACCAGTATGTCATAAAACAAGCAAGCCAAGTCGCAGCAAGCTGTATCTAAATGGTTGTCACTGAAAATAGCCACTCTTGGTGGGTCAGGCCGAGTTGCCAAGTAAAAAGAGCCAGCCAGAAGTTTTAGATATTGGTCAACTTCCTCGTAAGTCCAGCCCCTAAGCGGATTCTCAGTCAAATCTAAAAACAGATTCTTGCCTGGATATCTTTTCACTCTGTCCTGGAAGAGGTCGATTAATTTATATTCCAGTTTCTGGACGAAGGAAAAGCAGGTTCCCGCCCACTTCCAATTTTCCTCCGGATAGGTCAAGTTCTTGAGGAAAGCAGGATAAGAAGTTTCGTTTAGATAGCGTCGTAATATCTTTGGGCTTATTTCTTCGATAGAGTTTCTCTTTATTATTTCTAAGGCAGAATAGAGAATTTTCTTGGCCAGAACAGGCTGGCTTTCTTCTTGGCCTAGCTGCCTAAAGTCTAAAAGCTTTTCGAGAGAATTACTTATGGCTGACATTAAATTTTCTGATGATTTTATGTTCTCAAAGCCAGGCTTATCGATAAATTAGCCATTATTCTATTCTTCTTAGTAAAGAAAGTCAAAAGTGATGGCCGCTCAGCCAGAATAGTAATGGTTTGTTTGGTTATGACTTGCTGCCAATCAAATTTCATTTTTTATTAGCCACCTTATCTGTTTATAAAGTTATAAAATAATAAATAAAGGCAAAGTATCAAATAAAATTGCCAATTAAAATGTCTCCTTTAACAACCTTGTTTTCCCTTAAAGAAAAGTTATCTTGACCTAAAATTAGCGAACGATTGGATAAAGCTTTAGTTTCCAACTACCAAACTTTTAGCTCCTGGGCTAAAACAGATGGCCAGTCTGGATTTGGAAATATTTTCCCGATAAAAAATCTGGGCTTTAAAGCCAAGCATTTTTTCACCAGAAACTCAGTCATCAAGTCTGATAATCTTTAAAACCGGGCCAGAATTTTCCCCAATCCCAAAACCTAGGTCCTTGGCTAGGACATGGTATCCAGGTTGGGGGAAGAGCTTGGGGTAGAGGTCAGTAAGTTTTTCCAGCTGGAGCACTGGAAACAGAGCCACTAA
>PNJE01000109.1 GCA_002877915.1 Candidatus Aminicenantota bacterium | reverse complement strand
TGGTAATTCTTTAAGCCCGGCTTAAAAGACTCGTTGGCCGCCATAGTTTATTTAATTAAATCGCCAGATCAAAACTTGATTAAACTGAAAACCGGGACATCGCTATGAGCACTTTTTATCTTTTCCACACCTTGAAGAAAAGTCAACTCCACTACTGCTTCGAAAGCCACCACTTTCCCCCCCAGCTGCTTAATCAGCTCAATTCCACTAATGGCCGAAGAACCGGTGGCAATCAAATCATCAATCACCACCACTCTTTCGCCAGCCTTAACGCTATCGACATGGGCTTCAAAATGTTCCACTGCATATTCATTGGGAGCAAGAATGGTCAACGTTTTCCTCGGCAACTTCCCCTTTTTCCTGATCAAGCTGAAGCCCAATCTTAAGTCCCGGGCTAAAGCCGCCCCAAAAATGAATCCCCTGGACTCGATAGCCGCTATCCTATCCGGGGAATATTTTTTAGCTATGGCCGCCAATTCATCAATCGCCTGGTTAAAAGCCTCGGCGCTTTGAATTATTGGGGTCAGGTCTTTAAAGACCACTCCCGGTTTGGGAAAATCAGGGACATCCA
Source organism: Candidatus Aminicenantota bacterium (assembly GCA_002877915.1). Taxonomy (GTDB): domain Bacteria; phylum Acidobacteriota; class Aminicenantia; order Aminicenantales; family Saccharicenantaceae; genus Saccharicenans. The sequence continues at coordinate 1,953 of PNJE01000109.1, read as the reverse complement.
CAATCATAGTTTTGAGGTCCAGCATGTTCTCTTATCCTTTCCCTAAATTAATTTTTATATCAATTCCTTAGTTTTATTTAAGTTTATCATTTTCAAATTTTCTCTAAAATATTCAAGGCAAAAGAAGTTTTCATTTTCCTAATGTCTTGCCTTTTTTGACCTGGTTCTCTCAATTTCATTTTCGCTGAACCTTTGCCATTTCAGGCCAATTTTCCAGTCCTTTGATTTTAATCCTTCTTTCGTCGACCTCCCCAATTTCAATTACTACTGTTATGACCTTTAAACCGCTAATTTCAAATGGTATTCTCTCCGCCCATTCTATAGCTACCAGCCCGGCTCCAAAGTAATCTTCCAACCCGAGGTCGGCAATTTCTTCTGGCTTTTCCAGGCGATATAAATCAACGTGGTAAAAGGGGACCCGGCCCGGATAAACATTAATCAGGGTAAAAGAAGGACTGCAAATCAGGCTTTCATCTTTTACTCCCAAGCCAGCAGCCAGGCCGCGGACAAAAACAGTCTTGCCAACCCCCAGTTCTCCACTTATCAGAATAACTTCATTACCGGTTAAAAGCCGACCTAATTTTCGGGCGAATTCAAAAGTCTCTTTCTCGGAATAAGTTGTGACTGTTAATTCCACCTGCTCAGATTTCATCCTTTCCACCTTTAGCTATAAAGCGAATGGCCTCGGGCAAGAATTTAATCAGGTCAGTGGCAGTCAGGCTTCTCTCACCAATTTTTTCTGCGGCCAAATCTCCACTTAGCCCGTGAACAAAAACCGCATTGACCGCCGCCTGGAGTAAGTCTTTGACCAGCATCGCCTCTGCTGATAATATCCCGGAAAGGACATCTCCAGCACCTCCTGTAGCCATACCTGGATTTCCTGTGGGATTAATCAGAACTTTGCCCTCAGGGGAAGCAATCAAAGTCCGGTAGCCTTTTAAAATAAGGTAAAGATTATTCTTGGTAGCAAATTCTGAAGCTAATTCCAATCGGCCCTTTAAAATTTCTGCAGTCGTCAATCCCGTCAGACGCGAAAATTCACCCGGATGAGGGGTCAAAATGGTAGAAGCAGGAAGAGATTTTAAAATTTCTTTCTTGGTAGCGATGATATTTAATCCATCGGCATCGATAATAACTTTAAGCTTTGAGCCCTTTAATTCCTTCAAGAGAGAAATTACGAAAGCGGCGGTCGAAGGATGAGTAGAAAGCCCCGGGCCGAGAAGGAGAGCATCTTTCCTCTCCAGAAGCTTCAGAACTCGCGGCAGAGCTTCTTCGGAAATGGTCCTGGCTGTAGTTTCCGGCAGTGGCTCAGTCATCAGTTCTGGCATTGTCCTGGCTACTATCGGCAGGCAGCTTTCGGGCGTCGCTACGGTTACCAATCCGGCTCCCATTTTCAAAGCCGCTTTTCCAGCCATGGCCGCCGCTCCGGTCTTACCAAAAGAGCCGGCTACTATTAACAGGTGACCATAAGTTCCTTTATGAGTTTCCCTTTTTCTCGGCTTAAAATAAGGAACTAAGGACTCAATTTCTACCAGTTCCAGCCGAAGCTCAGGGCTATTAAACAAAAAAGGCGGGATACTGATATCAGCTACAATTAACTCTCCAACCATTTCCTCCGCTGGAGGCAAAAGGTGGCAAATCTTGGGTGCGGCCATCGTCACGGTAATATCCGCTTTTACACAGGGACCAATGATTTCAAAAGAATCAGAAGAAAGTCCAGAAGGAACATCCACTGAAACGACAGTTGCTTTTGATTCATTAATATCTTTTACCACCTGGGCATAGAGCCCTTCGAGCGGGCTGGAAAGACCGGTTCCGAAAAGGGCATCAACGATAATGTCCACTTCACCCAGGAGCTTTCTGTTTTCTTCCCAGTCGCTCATATTTTTTATTTCAACTATAGGCAGCCCTATGTTCCGGGCGATGGTCAGATTCAAGGCAGCATCGCCCCTG
>PNJE01000174.1 GCA_002877915.1 Candidatus Aminicenantota bacterium | reverse complement strand
TAAATGGACAGCCCGAGTTTTATCTTTTTAGAAATTATATTAAAATAAAAATAGTAATTAAAACTGGCGTTAAATCAAGCCAGCCAACTTCAATCATAGCTTCAGTGGGAGGTAAAGATGTTTTATCAGAAAGTTGGTTTCATTGGCGGCGGGAGAATTACCAGGATTGTGCTCAATGCCTGGAAAAGAAAAAATGCCCTGCCACCTGATATTAAAGTAGCGGAAATAAAAGCCGAGGTGGCTGAAAAACTCAAAAAATCATTTCCTGAAGTCCAGGTGGTTAAAAGCCCGGAAGACCTGGCTGGAGCAGAACTCATCTTCCTGGCTGTTCACCCGCCAGTCCTGCCCGAAATTATTCCATCGCTCAAAACCCTGCTTAAACCAGAAACCATAATTTGCTCTTTTGTCCCCAAATTCAGCTTGGCCAGATTAAGCGAAGCTCTGGGCGGATTCAACCGGCTGATCAGGATGAATCCCCTGGCTACTTCCTACGTGAATGCCGGTTTCAACCCAGTATGTTTTGGGCCGGGAATTTCGACCGACGATAAGAACAAGTTCCTGGGCCAGATGAACCTCCTGGGCCAAGTGCCGGAAATTAAGGATGAACTGATAGAAGTCTATGCCAGCCTCTCAGCCATGGGTCCGAGTTACCTGTGGTTCCTGTTTTATGAGCTGGTCAGGCTGGGTGAAGAATTCGGACTTACCCGAGAACAGGCGCTGGCGGCTGTTAGTCAGATGCTAATTGGCGCAGCCCGGACGATGGCAGAATCAGGCCTGAGCCCAGAAGAAGTAATGGATTTAATCTCAAGCCGTCCAATGGCTGATGAGGAGGAAAAAATCAAAGAGCTATACCGCCAAAAAATTATTGGCATCTATAATAAACTAAAACCTTAAATTAAAAAATCAGCAATAATTTCCCCTCTTTAGAGCCTCAAAAAATCGAAACTTTAAAAAAATTTCTGAAGAAGATAACTCTTAAAGAAGTAGATAAGAAAGAAGCAAATGAGATTTTTGCCCTTTCTCAGTTACTAAGAACCAAGGCTAATTTCACCTCAATAACCCCTGGATGATTAAATCAACTGCTTCATCCTCGCTCAGCCCTCTGGCCATAAGTGTTTGCAGTTGCTTGGAATCAACACTGCCAATAGCGGCTTCATGGGTCACATGAGCTTTTGGATTCCTGACTTCAACTATGGGCACCGCCCGGGCAATTCCATTTCCCTGGATGATTTCCTTGCAGTCAACGTGCCCGCGGGAAAAAGGTGCTTCGGCTATGATTTCATTATTTATGTCGGCCTTAGCTCTATCCCGGACGGCAATGTGAGTGGTTAAAACTGCCCGGCTGGCTTCTCCTTCGAGAACGGCCGCTTCTCTAATTTTAATCTGATCATCCTGACGCCCGTAGATCCGAGCCCTCATCTCAGCCGAGCTCTGCGCCTGGCAAACGGTGCTGTAATTAATATCGATCATCCCTACCCGCCCCTTCAGCAACTCGAACTCAGTTGAGAAATGTGCTCCTTCAGCCAATTTAATCCTGGCCACCGGCACCACCCTAATCATTCCCTCATCACTGTGATAATGACGTTCAAAATATGTATAGCGAGCTTTCCGGCCCACTTTTATATCTGCCTCCATTAGGTGCTGGATATCAATCGCATTAGGAAAAGTACAGTGAGCCATAAAATTTACTTCCGCTTCATCCTCAATTTCTACCTCAAGAATGATATGCTGGATTCCCGTTTCGGGCAGCATCCCGAAGCAAAGATGGACTGGCTGTTTAATCTTATAACCTTTTTTTACTACCAGCTTGGCTTTAACTCCATCAGGCAGCTCCTCCGGCTCTATAACCAGTCCTTCAACCACGTGAGAACTCAACACTTTGTTGGCGTTAATTACCACGTGCGGAGTATCCCGGTTGAAGCTTCGGTGAAGGTTTATTGATTCCAGTATTTCTTCCACCAAATCCTCGGTCATTTTAGCCTCCTGTTTATCCAGCTGGTTTTACCTGGGAATTTAGCTCAGGCACATTCTTATGAGGGCAGGGCAGACACTTGCCGCTAAAATATTCGAGAATTTTGCCCGTTTCACCTTTATCCACCAGCATTCCGCTACAAATGAGAAAAGCATGGTCAGCTTTTTCGAGAACCTTGGGACTATGAGTAATTAAAAGGACCGTGGTCCCATCTTTTTTAAGATGATCTATGGCTTCAAATATTCTTTCAATGGCTTCTATATCCACGCCTGAGTCTGGCTCATCCAGCATGACCAGCCGTGGTTTCATAGCCAAGATGGAAGCCAGCTCAATCCTTTTTCTTTCTCCACCGCTGAGAGTCTTATCTACTGCCCGCTGGCGATAGCGAATCGGCTCGAGTCCAACCAATTCCAATACCCGGCTGACTTCTTCCTTCTTTTTTTCCCGAGCAGAAGCCAGGATAAACTGGCTGACGGTCAAGCCTTCAAACCGGGCTGGTTCCTGCCAGGCCAGGGTGATGCCCAGGCGAGCCCGTTCATCAACATTTAAATTTTTAATCGAGCGAC